>JBKJIA010000201.1:0-5391 GCA_046598735.1 Polyangiales bacterium | reverse complement strand
CCATCGTGTGTGTCATCCCTTGCGTCGAGTGTCTCGCGTCCTGACCGTACGTCAAGATCGCATCTTCAATTTCTCGCGGTCCGCTTATCGCCGCGAGAGCAGATAACGTGCCAGCCCGACCGACGCGGCGCGCGCCGACCGCGCCGAAGGATCACGCATGAGGGATTCCCCCATTTTGTGGTCTCTTTGGATCGGTGCCCAGCTAGATGCAATTGAGTTGCGATACGGTTGGCGTGGTTTGCGGGCTCGCTGCGGCCGCTGGCGCGCGCCCACTGCGAGCCCGTGCAACTTCTGCACGTGTCACCCGTGCAAGAACTGCACAGCTGCCACAGCCCTCAATCGCCGTTCTCGCCAGAGCGGTCGCCCTTCGTGAAGCGACGCGGCTCGATGCCCCATTCTTGCAGCCGATATTGCAGGGTACGACGACTAATACCGAGCATCTCGGCGGCGCGATGACGTGACCCGTCCACCGCGTCGAGCGTCTTGGTCACCACGTAGCGCTCTACTTCGGCAAGCGTCACGCCCGGCACCATCAGCTGCAGAGCGTCCTGACTCTTGGCGCTCGAGCGCACCGACAACTTGTCGGCTTCGATCAAGGGGCCATCGGCCAGCACGACCGCCTGCTCCACCACGTTCATCAGCTCGCGCACGTTGCCGGGCCAAGGGTAATTGAGCATCAAACGCATGGCTTGCTCGGAGAAGCCCTGCACGTCTTGCTCATTTTCTTCGGCGAAACGCACCAAAAAGTGCTCGGCCAACAGGGGGATGTCGCTGGGCCTTGCACGCAGTGCAGGTACGTCGATGCGCACTACGTTCAACCTGTAATACAAGTCCTCGCGAAACTTCCCGTCTTCCACCAGCACGCGCAGGTCCTTGTTGGTGGCAGCGACAACGCGCGCGTCGACTCGCACGGTCTCGTTGCCACCCACGCGCTCAAGCTCGCGCTCCTGCAGGAATCTGAGTAGCTTCACTTGGGTACCTGCTGGCACTTCGCTGATTTCATCGAGAAATAGCGTGCCCGCGTCTGCCTGCTCGAAGCGGCCCTTGCGCTGACCTTGGGCGCCCGTGAAGGAACCTTTTTCGTGACCGAACAGCTCGGACTCGAGTACGCCTTCGGCCAAAGCTGCGCAGTTCAAACGCACGAACGGTCCGTCGCGCCGCTTTGAGTTCTTATGGATGGCAGAGGCGAGCAGCTCCTTGCCAGTGCCCGTCTCGCCGTGGATGAGCACGGTGGCCTTGCTGCGCGCCGCCTGAATCACGCGATTGAACAGGCGCTGCATGGTGGGGTGTGCACCCACAAGGCCTTCGAAGACGGGCGCATCCTGATCGACGGGGGTGCGCGCTTCCGCGGCGGCGAGCTTGCGTGACAGCTCCGGCTTCTCCATCGCACGCTGCATCACCACAGCCAGGGCGCGCTCCCGTACGGGCCGCGTCAGGTAGCGATCGGCCCCGCGCCGTAACGCGCGCTCGAGCTCACCCGGATGCTCTGAGTCACCGAGCGCTACGATTGCACTCTGGGGTAACGACTCGCGCAGGCGCTGAAATAAGCCGTCTGATGCGTCATCGAGACTGATCGGAGCCATGATCACATCGGGCGCTATCTGCAAGGCGGCACCGAGTGCGGCGTCCGCGGAATCCACGGTGTGCACGAGATAGCCTTGCCGCTCGAGCAGTTGTTGCAAGTGAGTCGATGCGACCTGATTCGCCTCGACGAGCAACACCGACCCCTTGGATGGCTCCATGATCGCCAGCGAGCATACGCGGGCGGTTATTGATGTAAAGCGGGGAGTGAGTCTCGCTGGCACGGTACACGAGGTGGGCGCCATCGCCTGCTGCCTTACTGTTTTGTCGTCGGGCTTTCCTCGCGCGCGCAGACCGCGCGTGTGGCGTGCATATTGAGCCTCACGTAGTCGAGCAAGAGCGGTGGCGTGTCGGTTTCGGCGTGCGCAGTCATTTGCTCGAGGAATGCCTGGGCTAATGCGGCATCGTCGATCTGCGCGAGGTGCGCGCGCAGAATTACCGTGCGCAAAAAGCTCTTGTAACGTTCGCGATCCGGGATTTCTGTGGGCGCAAGCTCGAGGTCGGTCCGCACGTCGACAAAGCCCGCTTGCTCCAAGCGCCTGTGGGTTACCTTTTCGTTTTGAAAGTTCCAAGGCCCGCTCCAGCCTATGAAACGTGCATAGTAAGGTTCGCGGTCCAGGAGCGCGTGGGCACGCGCATGGATGTGCTCGAGGTTTGCGCCGCCGCCGCACTGCGCGTGGAGTACGCCGCCCGGCTTGAGACTAGCGAACAAATGGCGAAAGAGCGTGTCGTGATCGGGCACCCAATGAAAGGTCGCTGTGCTGAACACCACGTCCACGGCCTCGCCGAGCACCAAGCGCTCAAGATCCGCCGCAACGTAGCGCACGCGTTCGCCAAAGCGTGCAAGCGTCTTTCGGGCTTCGGTCAGCATATTTTCGGAGCGATCGACGGCGATCACACGACCTTCAGGCAACCGCTCGAGCAAGGCCTCGGTCAAGCGTCCCGAGCCACAGCCTGCGTCGAGCGCAGTCTCGTCACCGCGCAAATCCAAACGATCGAGTACCTTCTTACCCCAGGCAAATTGGGGGTCGGCCAGTTGGTGGTAAGAAGTTGCATCCCATTCAGTGGGATGGCCATCGGAAGTCCGCTTGTCCATGACGGCCAAGGTAGCGCGGGCAGTCCCACGAGCGCAGCTCGCCACCACTTATGGAGTCACGGCGTTGGCGTAAGGTCCGCCCATGCTCCGCCGGCGAACTGCACGCAGGCGTTTGCAAGCTGTACGGGATTGCCAGCGTAGGAGTACGTCACGACTGTGTTCGCGGTGCCTGCGCCCACGGTGCAGGAGCCGATGGCGCTGGTGATGACGCAGCTCCCAGATGCGTGCGTGCCTGTCGTGGGCGGCTGCGGGAACACGGCGGCGCAGTTGGCACCGGCCGTGCTGTAGGTCCAGTCACTGCCCGTGTAGTCCTTGCATTCGCCCTGCCGCGAAAAGGGATTGGTGTACGCGCAGCTACCCGCAGTTGCCACTAAGTTCTCGTAGACGCCACCTGCGAACTGTTCGCAAGCCTGCTCGAGCCGCGCTTGCTCGCCCTCATAGAAGTAGGTACTCGCCTGAGCCACTGCACCCTGGTCTACCGTGCAGCGGCCGATGGCAAGATCGAGTGAATCGCAGCCGTAGGCGCTGTAGGCCGTGCGCACGTTCTGTGCTTCGAACAGCGCGTCGCAGCTATGCTCGGCTGCCTTCTCGCGCCATCCCGCGCCATCGAAATGTTTGCACTCGCTCATGCCGCTGAACGGATTCAGGTAGCTGCAGCTTCCGCCTGCGTCGCTTAGCCGATTCTGTTCGGCCATGAAGTAAACAAGACTGAGTGCTTTCTGTCGCGTCACGGTCTTACAGTACTCACGCCCCGCTGAGGTACCCCACACTGCGGGGTCGAGCCCTGCGCGAAAGGCGCGCGAGCGGATCACCATGGCTCGCGACGCTCCACCTGAATCTACGTTCACAACTGACTCGGGGTTGAACATGAACTCGGGCCCGGTTGGATACACGTGATCCGGCGCAAAGGTAACCTGCCACTTGAGGGCTTTCTTGCGTACGTTATGGGGCACCTGGCTGAGTGCCCACTGCATGGTCGCGTGATTCTGCGCCAAGCATTCCTGCTGCGGCGCTAACGGTGTGGGCGGTGTATTGGCCTCGACTAAGATTGCCTCCTGGGTCATCACCTTACAGAACAGCTCGCCCTGAATCACGGGGGGCAGGTGGACAGCATCGGGGTTGGCCGTCTGCTTCATATACTGCATGGTGTTGAGCAAGGGATTGCCCGCGGCATTGATGCTGGGGCTGGAGGCCCAGAAGCTGCGAAACTCCGGCCATGCCGTGTTGCTGATCTGCGCATGGGGAATCTGACTCGTGCCGTATCCCGCAGTGTTGAGCTGCGTATGCTTGCAGCCCGCGTCGAGGTCCAGCGCCGAGGCGGCGTTGAACTGCGCATCCAGAATGTAGTCCGCATCCTTACTCTCGATACGACGGATCAGGTGCAGCGTGGCGCCGACGGCTAGGTCGAATTGCTGATGCTGGTCGATCAAAGCGACAGCGACATCACCTTGCTTGAGTCCGTGGTAGGCAAAGCCTGAGTGGTTACCGCCCTCGACCGCAGAGTAGACGGAGCGCGGAGAGCATGGCAGCCGGGCCTTGCCGCTCTCGATATTCGCGACGGTCGTGAGTGGATCGCGGGTGCCATATACGCTGACCACCTTGAGCGCAGCGTGCGATGAGATGTCGTTGGCAGGCGCGGGATAAGCTGCCCATAGAGCGAGGCCTGCATAGGCATTCTCGTGGCTAGCGATGTGCGCCACCGCGACGACTCCGCCCAGCGAGTGCCCTACGAGTACCCACTTTTTCACCTCCGGATGGGCTGCGCGAACGTTGGACGCGAAAGCGGGGGCATTGATGGCGATATTAGCGGGGAACGCCGCGATGGCCGTCAGATAGCCCTGGGCAGCAAATGCCTGACCTGCAGGCGCGTAGCTTCTGGGGTCTAAGTAGCCGCCCCCGTATAAGATCACGCCGATCTTTGCGTTGCGGGCAAGCGTGGGCACGAACTCGATCCAGTCGCCCGCGTCGGCGAGGGCTGGCACGCAGGTGTCGTCGAGACACTCTGGGTCGACAGTCACGAGCGCGTTGGAGCGCATGGCATCCAGCGCCTCCGCGTCGAGACCGCCAGGGTTCGGGCCAGTGGTGTTACCACCGCCGGTGCCGCCGGTGCCGCCGCCGTCACAGGCGCCTCCTGGCGTAGCGATCCACAACCCTTGGGCAAAGCCAGTGCATGCATTCTGCGTGGGGGTGCACCCGCTGCTCCCACCTGTGAACGTGGTGAACACCTCGTTCGCCTGGCCCGCCTTTTCGAGACACACACCGGTCGGACTGGGAATACTGCAGACACCCCCGACACTCAGGGTACCGACCGCGTTCGCCAAGCGGACGCTGCACCAGGATGTTGCGCTCGCAAGGTCCCAGCCGCTCCCCGAGAGCTGCGCGCACTCGGGTAACTGGCTGAACGGGTTGGTCCAGTTGCAGGCGGCAAAGCCGCTCTGGTCGGGGTAGAGGGCCTGGCCCTGCTCTGCGAGCTCGGTCTCGTTACCGATAGTGCAACCAACGAGTCCCAGCGCGAGCGAGGCCGCGCTGAGGTGCCAAGACAAGTGGCTTTTCATAAACATTCTCCTCAGCGGGCGCACAGCTCAGACGCTGGGCTATGGCCGCTTGGGGGGCGCGACACGGGGCGCGATTTGCGTTTGGGGAAGCTGCCGCGATGTACTTTGCGGTAGCACCCGTGCTTACCCCGCTAGCTAGGACGGGTCAAGACCGAACAC
>JBKJIA010000224.1:0-4788 GCA_046598735.1 Polyangiales bacterium | reverse complement strand
GTGGTTGGCTTCGCGCATTTGATCGGCGATGAAATAACGAGCGCAAAGCCGCCCGCGGAAGCCCTCAGGTATGTTCACCGCATTCAGCGTGCGAGTGCCCGGATGGACCGTCTGGTGGGTGATTTGCTCGATGTCGCAAGCATCGAAGCGGGGGCGCTCGCGGTCACGTTAGAAGCATGCGATCCCGCGCACGTGGTGGCCGAGGCGGTGGAAACCCTCCACGCCCACGCAGAGACCAACAAAGTAATGCTTAGTGCTGAAGTCGATCCCGGACTGCTGGTCGACTTTGATCCGCCGCGCATTTTGCAGGTGCTGGTCAACCTCATCAGTAATGCCATCAAATTCACCGCCGCACCGGGCCAGGTGACCGTACGCGTTGCGCGCGTCGACGATGACGTGCGCTTTGTCGTGCGCGATACCGGCGTGGGCATTCCTGCGAACGAGCTGGAATCGATTTTCGTGCGCTTCCGCCAGGTAGGGGTCAACGATCGCCGCGGCGTGGGTCTCGGCCTATATATCGCCAAGTGCATCGTCCAGGGCCATGGCGGACGCGTATGGGTAGAGAGTAAGGTCGGCGAGGGTAGCTCCTTTACCTTCTCGCTCCCGCTTCATCGTTCCGTGAGTGGTCGCCCTCCGGCTTAGGCATCGCGCGACCCGCGACCGCATCCGAGCTTGGCCTGTTTTGTGCTTTATCGACGAGCTCAAGACGTAGCCGGCCCGTAGAGGGCCTCTTAACGGAGCAGGTCATGCGGAACATGGTTAGAATGTCATCGATACTCGCGCTCAGCTGCGCACTGAGTTGCGGCGATTCCTCCGGGGGCGAGAAGTCGGACCCCGACGAGATCGTTTATCCAGACTCCTTTTGCGACGCGAAGGCATGCTCGGCTAACGAAGACGACTCGGCAAGCTGCGACCCTGATGCGAGCGATGCACGGCTCACCGACTGCAACGCCTGGCGTGTGGATGGTTCCTTCTCTCTCCAGGCGATCAAGATCGATCCCACGGCAAAACGCGGCAAGCCCCGTGCGCCCGACCGTGCTGACAGCGACGAGTGTCCGCCCACCAGCAGGATGCCCGAGGGCACGCAAGCTCACTGCTGTCAGCGCGTGGAGGAACAGGCCGCGAAGCCTGCCTTTAGACTAAGTGGGCTCGAAATGAGTAAGCCACCTTTGTTCGAGCTCGAGCAAGTGTCGCGCACGAGTAAGTTGGCGATCGATGAAGATCGCTACAACTGGATCCTGGAACTAAGCAGCGATCAGCCGGGTGACATTACCCTCAAGACTGGAGTCGGCCTGCCCAACGATGATGGCAGCTTTGCCTTTGCAGACGGGCCATTCGAGCTTGGAGGACAAACCTGGAATGAACAAGGCGAATGGAATGCGCATGTGGTGGATGCGGTGCTCGGCGCAGACGGCATGCTGCGTTACGCGAAGCAAGATCTCTCGGGGAAAGTCGACTTCCAGGTACCTCTTTGGGATACAAAGAATGAATTCGTGATGCTGGTATTGCCACTCACAGGTATCGAGCTGAAGGTCCAGCTAGATGCGGACATGTTGTGCGCTGGGTACCTGACTGCCGACAAAACCTTCGAACATATCGGGCAGCTCACAGCTTATATGCCCCTCGACCATTTACGAAACGTGCATCTCGTGTTTGAAAAGGGCGACCATGGCACGGGGTTGTGCCCGCTCACTGCCAATGTGAAGCCCGCCGAATGCGAGAAGCCCGTAGACGAGTGGGGGCAGTAACAGATGGCGCAAGCTTGGCGTGGCTTCGTGGGCCAGGCGCAGACTCTGCGCGGAGGGATTCGCCTTACGGTCCTGGGGCCCGTCTTCTAGACCACCGCGCCAAACAGTCTTCCCGCAACCGCGGTCAGCCCCATCGCCAATGCACCCCAAAAAGCCACCCGCAGCGCGGCCTTGAGCACGGGTGCGCCACCCGTACGCGCAGACACCGCACCCAGGCCAGTCAGGAACACAAGGGACGTGCCAGCCACGAGCGGCACCAGCTGCGGGATCGGTGCTAAGACCGCAGTGAGCAGCGGCAGCGCCGCGCCCACCGCAAACGTGGCCGCCGAGGTGATCGCCGCTTGCACGGGACGCGCAGTGCCCATTTCGGAGACGCCGAGCTCATCTCGTGCATGGGCTCCGAGCGCATCGTGGGCCATCAACTGTTGCGCTACCTGTGCAGCAAGCTCCGGCGTCAACCCGCGCTTCACGTACAGCGCGGCCAGCTCTTGATGTTCGGCTTCGGGCTGCGTGGCAAGCTCCCGACGCTCCCGCGACAGGTCCGCGCGCTCGGTGTCCGCCTGGGAGCTTACTGACACGTACTCGCCTGCTGCCATCGATGCAGCACCCGCTACAAGCCCTGCAACTCCTGTCAGCAGAAGCTCACTGCGTCCCGCGCTGGCGGCCGCGACACCCAACAATAGGCTTGCGGTGGATACGATACCGTCATTGGCACCGAGCACCGCCGCGCGAAGCCAGCCGATACGATCAGTGCGGTGCAACTCAGGATGTTTGAGACGAGACATGGGTACCCTTCTGCGGATAGTCAGCGCTAGGCGCTCTGCGTAGCACCTGACGACTGGTTTGCGCGCTTCGGAGCCCGCCTCGCAGACTTTGCACGAGATTAAGCAGGATCGGCGTAAGCCGCCCTGGAAAGGCCCGATCCTTCGACGTCGCAAGGCATGGCTCGCTTCGTGCGAAGCACCCGCTGGATGAGGTGTTCCGTGCTGGGTCGACGAAAAAGCAACAAGACTGGGCAAATGTTGAGCGGAGCCCTGCTCCTTTGGAGTGTGGCGGCTTGCGGCTCGGGCGACGAGAAGAAGTCGACGATTCCGGAGGCTGCGCGCACTGAGGCCCATCAGATCTTTTCGACGCGCTGTGCTGCCTGTCACGGCGCGCAAGGACGTGGAGACGGACCGGCCTCCGCGAGTCTTTCTCCGAAGCCCGCGAACTTCTCGGATGGCGCATGGCAGGACAAGGTCACGGACGCGCACATCGAAAAGATCATCCAATACGGAGGCATCGCCGTGGCCAAGAGCGCAGCTATGCCCGGTAATCCGGACCTGACCAGCAAGCCGGATGTCGTCACGGGACTGCGCGAACACATTCGAAGCTTGAAAATGTAAGACGCGATAACCGCGGCTTTGCAGTGCTCAGGCGACCTTGCCAGCGCCTCCGCGTCCAGCCGAGGCAGCCGTTCGTTCTGACGGATAGGGGATTGAAATGAGACTTGATAAAAGTAAGGTTGCGGCGCTCCTGCTGCTCCTGACCGCATTGGCCATGGGAAGTGTCGGCTGCGGCGAAGGAGGAGGCGGCGAGGGTGCAGGAGGCTCCGCGCCATCCTCCATACAAGACCTGATGAAGCAGCGCGATTTGAGTGAAGCGGATGTGCAGGCTGCCCTCAAGACGTACACGCCCACCGGTCGTCACGACCCATACCTGATGTTCGCATCGGGCGGCCAGAGCGGTCAGGTGCTCGTGATCGGCGTGCCCAGCATGCGCATCCTCAAGTACATCGGTGTGTTCACACCGGAGCCTTGGCAGGGTTATGGCTTCGATGACCAGACTAAGCGCCTGCTCGAAGACGGGGACCGCGCGGGCGAGAAGCTTGCCTGGGGCGACACACACCATCCAGCTCTAAGCGAAACCGGGGGTTCTTACGATGGCCAGTACCTCTTCATCGGCGACAAGGCCAACGCACGCTTGGCCGTGATCAACCTGAAGGACTTTACGACTCAACAGATCGTGGCGCCGCCTATCCTACGGGGTGACCATGGTGCGGCCTTTGTCACGCCCAACACCGAATACGTCGTCGAAACCAGCCAGTATCCTGCACCTCTCGACGGTTCCTACGCCGACGTGACGGAGTTCAACGACAAGTATCGTGGGGCCGTGATCTTCTGGAAGTTCGACCGGGCCAAGGGCCGTATCGACAGCGCAAGCTCGTTCGCCGTGGAAGTGCCGCCGTACATGCAGGACTTGGCGGATGCCGGCAAAAAAGGGAGCGAGGGTTGGGTATTCGTGAACTCGTTCGATACGGAGCGCAGCTATGGCGGCAACGCTGAGGGGCGTCCGCCACTCGAGTCGGGCGCGTCACAGAACGACATGGATCTCATGCATGTGATCAACTGGAAGCGCGCCGCGGAGGTGGTCACACAAGGCAAGGCAGAGACACTTAGTGGCATGAAGGTCCTGCGTTTGCCGGTGTCCATTGCCGAGGGCGTGTTGTTCATGATCCCGGAGCCTAAGAGTCCCCACGGCGTCGATGTGGCGCCTGACGGTGAGAGCATCGCCGTAGGCGGTAAGCTCGACACGCATGCGACCGTCTACAGTTTCTCCAAGATCAAGGCGCAGATCGACGCCAAGAAGTTCGAATCCAAAGACCCCTACGGTGTCCCGATATTGTCCTTCAAGGACTCCATCCGCGGACAGGTTGACCTCGGCCTGGGCCCGCTGCACACCCAGTACGACGACAAGGGCAATGCTTACACTACGCTGTTTCTCGAGACTAAGATTGCGCGCTGGTCGCTCAAGGACCTGAAGCTGCTCGACAAGGTCTCGACGCACTATAACGTGGGCCACTTGTCCGTGGCGGGAGGCGACACCGTCACACCCGACGGGAAGTACCTGGTCGCCATGAACAAGTGGGCCCTTGACCGGTTTACGCCGGTCGGTCCGCTCTTGCCTCAGAACTTTCAGCTGATCGACATCGCCAATCCCTCCAAGATGACGGTGCTCTACGATATGCCGATCCCGCTTGGCGAGCCGCACTACGCCCAGA
>JBKJIA010000202.1:0-2797 GCA_046598735.1 Polyangiales bacterium | reverse complement strand
GTTGAGAGTGCCGGCGCGGAGCTGAAGGCGAAGTACGAGCACCTTTCGGTTCCCCTGAGCGGCCTACGGCACGAACGACAGGCCAAGCTCGTGGAGGGTGTGTTCGCCAAGCAGCCCGGTGTCCTTCACGTCGCTGTGTCTTTCGGTTCTCGCAGACTCTACGTGGAGTTCGACCCACGCCTGACGACGCGTGACGCGCTGCTGGGAGTGTCCGCGCGTGCGGGCGTTGCAACGTGGCAGGAGGCGGCGGCCCCAGCCCAGGCCGCCGAGGAGCGGCACGAGCACGAACACGAGCACGGCGGCCCGTTCGGAGAGCGGTCGGAGTTGGTGTTCAGCCTCGCGTGCGGCGCCCTCACCGTCATCGGCTGGGGGTTGAACAGGAGCAGTGTACCGGCACTCGTCCCAACGGCGCTATTCATCGCGGCGTACGTGCTCGGATCTTGGTTCACCCTGCAGGAGGTGTTCGTCGCCCTTCGGGCGCGGCGCTTCGAGATCGACTTCCTGATGCTTGTCGCCGCGGTGGGGGCTGCGGCGCTCGGCGAGTGGTTCGAGGGAGCCCTGCTTCTGTTCCTTTTTACGCTTGGCCACGCTCTCGAGAGCTTTGCGATGGGCCGCGCGCGCAACGCCATTGAGGCACTATCGAAGCTCGTGCCCGAGACCGCCGTGCGCATCGGGGATGGAGGAGGCGAGCAGGAGATCCCTATCGAGCAACTGCACCTTCTCGACCGCGTCTTGGTTAAACCGAACTCTCGTATCCCTGCCGATGGCTTCGTGCTCGCGGGCGTGAGCAGCGTGAACCAAGCTCCGATCACGGGAGAAAGCATCCCAGTCGATAAACGGCCGGTGCCAGATGCTGCGATCGCGAGGCAAAAGCCCGAGTCGCTCGCCGCTGAGCATCGCGTGTTTGCAGGCACGATCAACGGCGCTGCGGCGCTCACTGTCGTGGTTACCAAGAAGGCCGAGGACAGCACGCTCGCCCGCGTCGTCAAGTTGGTGGCGGAAGCCGAGACCCAAAAGTCAGCCACCCAGCAGTTTACAGATCGCTTTGAGCGCATGTTCGTGCCGATCATTCTCGCCGTGGTGTTTGTGCTCCTGTTCGCCTGGGTAGTTGTCGACGAGCCCTTCGCTCGGAGTTTCTATCGGGCCATGGCCGTGCTTGTCGCAGCAAGCCCGTGCGCCCTCGCCATCGCTACACCCAGTGCGGTGCTTGCGGGCGTCGCGCGCGCTGCTCGTGCCGGCGTGCTGATCAAGGGAGGCGCGCACCTCGAGTCACTCGGACTCGTCAAGGTCATCGCCTTCGATAAGACCGGCACGCTGACGGAAGGTAAGCCAAGGCTCACCGACGTCGTTCCCGTCGATGGCGTGGATGTTCCCGAGCTGCTCAACGTGGCGCTCGCAGTAGAGAAGCAATCGGACCACCCGCTGGCAAGCGCCATCGTGCAGGGTGCCGCGCAGCGCTTACGTCCGGGCGACTTGGCCCTTGAGGCAAGCAACGTTGAAGCCATCATCGGCTTCGGCGTACGTGCGGTCGTGAAGGGTACGGAGGTCCTCATCGGTAAGCCGGCGCTCTTCACTCGTGAGGGCAGTCTGTCGCCGGAGGTCCAGCGCATTCTTTCGAAGCTTCAGGCGGATGGACGTACCGTCATGATCGTGCGGTCCGGGCAGCGATTCCTTGGCGTACTAGGCGTCATGGACACGCCGCGTGAAAGCGCCCGAGCCGTCGTCGCTTCCCTGCATGCCCTTGGAATCGAGCAAACCATCATGCTCACGGGCGACAATCAGCGCGTCGCCGATGCAGTCGCGAAGCACGTCGGCATTCATACGGCGCGGGGCGATCTCTTACCCGAACAGAAGGTCGCCGCCATCGTAGAACTGGCGCGGTCTTCGAGTCGCGTGGCGATGGTGGGCGATGGCGTCAACGATGCCCCTGCCATGGCGAGCGCGACGGTTGGGATCGCGATGGGTGCCGGTGGCTCCGACGTCGCCCTCGAAACGGCCGATGTTGCTCTGATGGCCGACGACCTAACCGCATTACCCTTCGCGGTGGGGCTGAGCAGGGCAGCACGGAGCATCATTCGCCAGAACCTGTGGGCGAGCCTCGGGATGGTGGCGTTCCTGGTCCCAGCGACGATCTTCGGTTTCGCGAAAATCGGGGTGGCGGTGGCACTTCACGAAGGCTCTACCTTACTTGTGGTGGCGAACGCGCTGCGCTTGTTAGCGTACCGGGATCGGAGGACGACACCGTGAGGTTCGAGTTCGGTCGCCCGCTGGCCGCGGCCCCCGGCGCGATCTGAAAAGCTGCCTCGGCTATGTGGTGCCCACCGCTCAGGTCGGCCGAAGAGCTGCGAGAATGACTGCCAGAGGCGGAACACCGAGGAGCTCGCTTCCCGCGTAGACGCGACACGAAGACCCGTCGCCCGGGGAGCCACCCGCCACGTCGCGCCCATCCACCAAGATGGTGGGGGAACCGTAGCCCTGCATGCGCGCCGGGCAATCGGCGGCGGTCACGTCGTGCTCGGTCCAATTCAGAGTCAGGCCGGCGAACAATAAAGCGTCGCGCAGTTGGTTACGCGCGGCGTCGACGTTCGGACAGTCGGGAAAGTAAAGGAACTCGATGTTGGGCATACAGGTTGGCTGCTCCGGTCTCAGTGGCGATGGCGGTGGTGCGCGTCGGGCGCATGGGGATGCTCGTGCTCGAGCGGCTCGTGCCGATGCGAGTGGGAGTGCAGCTCCCCTACGGGATCATGGGGCCCGTGGTGGTGGTGATGATCATGATGATGATCGTCATGACGGTGGG
>JBKJIA010000179.1:0-10248 GCA_046598735.1 Polyangiales bacterium | reverse complement strand
GCCGCGGCTACGTCGGCTGCAACGATGTGCTGGCCACGTTGGCTGCCGTGCCGGGTGCCAAGCTTGGCGAGCTCAGCTCGTTGCCATTGGGCGTGCTCGGCCAACGCTTGATGGCCCTGCGCTACTTCAGCGTCAACGGCGCCACCTGGTTGCGCTACTTCGCCTGGGAACCGGCGCTCTCGCGCGTGCTCCCGGGGGGGCCGGCCCGCATCAAAGCGCTCTGGTCGCGCATCGAACAAACGACGGCCGCGCTGCCCAGCGAAGCAGACCTTACTCGCGAGCTCCAAGCGCGCTCCCTGCACGAGATCGCGGCCGACCTCGAAGGCGCGCCAGGCCCGTCCGACGGCGCACTAAGATGGTTGCTCGCGCTCACCCGGATGCCTGGATTGTCGGCAACCTTGGCAGCTCGCTTAGCGAGCGAAGTGCACGGGCTGTGGCTGGAAACGCCGCGCGCCTGTGATCTCATCTATCTCGCCTGTCACGACTTAGCTCGCTTTCCTGCGACCACGGTCGGTGAAGGTGACCTTAAGTATCTGATCGTGGCCGATAAGGGTGAGATGGGGGTGCGTGCCGTGCGTGAGGCCCTGGCATTCGGCGCCATTCCCGTAGTCTTATTCAGCGCTCAAGATGATGCAGGGTCACTGCAAGTGCGCATCGCCGAGAAGAATGGCGGCTTTACCATTGCGCTCGAAGGCAGCTTTCGCGAGAGCTACGCGAGTTACGTGCAGATCGCTACGCGCATCCACGAAGCATTCAACGAGCGATTCAAGGAGAATGCCGAGCGCGAGCTCGCACGCTCCGCACTCTACCCTGGCTATGGGCCGCTCGCGGAAAACACCGCCGCGATCGAGCATTTTCGCCGCCACGGCATCGTCTTCGTGGGCCCCATGCAAGATGTGGTCGAGCGTGCGGGGGACAAGCGTAAGTTCAGACTGTTGTCGCAAGCCATCGACGAAAAGGCCGTGGTGCCCGGCATTGTCATCGACGACGACGATCCAGCCCTGATCTTAGCCGCCATTCAGCGCGGCTACGACGAAAAGCGCTTCACGTTCCCCGGTCGGCTCAAGGCAGCCAACGGCGGCGGCGGCAGAGGCCAGATGGTGATTGCATCCCCCGACCTGGTGCAAGCAGCCGTGCAAAAGGTGCTTGGTGAAATCAACGCCAATGGTTGGGATCGGGGCGTGATGTTCGAACAAAACATTCCCGAGACCATCCATCTGGAAGTGCAAGTGCTGCGCGATCGCTATGGCAACACGCGCCACTTCGGCATGCGCGACTGCACGGAGCAACGCGCAAGTCAGAAGATCCAAGAAGAGGCGCCGCCTGCGCTCATGCGCCTGTTTCCCGGCCTAGAAGCGCGCATTTGTGCGCTGGCTGTGCGCATCGCCGACGAGGTTGGCTACGTGGGCGCATGCACCGTCGAGCTGATGTTCAAGGATGGGCACTTCTATTTGCTCGAAATGAACACGCGCATCCAAGTGGAACATCCCGTCACCGAAGCTGCGCACCGCATCCAGCACGAGGGTAACCTTATGCCGCTGAATCTGGTGGCCCTGCAGTTCGCCATCGCCAAGGGTTCACCTATCCCGTTTGCGCAGCGTGACGTCGTCAATACTCACGCTGCGCGCGAGTTTCGCATCAACGCTGAATCCTGGAGGGCCGACATCAAAGATTCGCGCGACGGGAAGCTCGGTCTCTTCTTACCAAACGCCGGCGTATTCGACGTGATCGGGGTCCCCGAGGCTGACGCGGTCTTGGACGCGCTCGTCGCCCGCGGCGTGCAAGGCATCGACAAGCTCGAAGTGCGCTTTGACTGCGGCTTCGAAGCCGGAGACACGCTGGTCAACAAGGACCCTACCTTTGGCAAGCTTATCGTGTCCGTCGCGAGCACGGATACCCACTCAGCACAGCGCTACGAACTCCTGCGCTTGGCATCGATCGAAGTGTTGGCTCGTATGCGCATCGAAGGGCGGCAGTGCTCACCCAACGGCAATGTAATCCGCGACTCGCACTTCCAGACTAACCTTAGTGATCACATCCGTGTGCTCGAGTCCGAGCTACTGCGTACGCATGCAAAGGGCCTGGCCGACGGACGCCACGTCAACTGGGTGGTCGAAGCGCTGCGCCGCGGCTAAGTCCGGGAGCACTGCGCTACCACTAGCTCCTTCAAGCTGTTTTTCAAGCAGTTATGAGCCGCTACGCTCGTTCTAGAGCGTCGCCTCGGGCACGAGCTCCGCTATGGTTTCGTCGGCCTCTTGGCGCGGAACCACGCGATCTTGATCGATTGCGTGCACCAGGGTGGTCTCGTACGCGTGGGCCAAGCTAGACGCTCGCCGCGTGACGGAGGCAGGTACGGAGTCGAGCGTGTGCTCCTGGGTAAGATCGCTCCCTGCATACACGAACGCCGTGCCGTCCAAGGGTTGATACAGCGAGTAGTCGGCCGACTCGTAGCTGTAGTTGCCGGAGCGCAGGACCACAGCCTCCGATGAGGCTTCAGCGCGCGCCAGCAACGAGCTACCCATATAACTGTTGTCGCTGTCGACGAAAGCCAGCTCGAGAATGGTAGGTGCAAGGTCGAGGTGACTCGCGACCGCTGTGTGCTTGCCCCGTGGCAAACGCGAGTCCTTTCCGTGCACGATCAGGGGGACCCACGTGGTTTCATGGCGCAGGTTATTGTGGCTGCCCGCTTCGCCACGGTCGCCTAGATCGTAGCCGTGGTCGCCCATGATGATCCAAATCGTATCGTCAAACCACGGCTCATTTTGCAGCGATACGTAGAGCTCGCGCACCACATCATCGGTGTAGTGCATCGTGTCGTGCAGGAAATCGATCGTGGTGTGACCGCCGCCCATGGCGAGCTGTGCTTCCGGGATACGAAAGGGTGAGTGGTTACTAATGGAGACTAGATAGGCGAGGAACGGCTCCTTGCCTTGGGCAGCCTCACGAATGCGCTTTGAAGCGGCGCGAAACACCAAGCGGTCGCGCTCCTTGTGTGCCGGGTCGAAGTGCACCTCGTCGTACCAGCGATCGAGCCAGACGCGTTGACTATCCCAGTCGGGATCGCTGCCTGTGAAATGCATCGTATGGTAACCCGCGCGCCCAAGCAGTTGCGGAAACCCCTCGATATTCAGCGCGGCGCCCTCGGCGGGAATGCTCTTATGCGGGTGAGAGAGTAAGCTCGCGTGGATCGACATGAACGCGTGTACGGTCGGCACACCACTCGCATAGTAGCGCGTGAAGTAGCCTCCATCCTGATCACGCGCGAGCGAGTCCAGGAAGGGTGTTGTAACCGCGCCCGCAAGCGCTTCATTCGTGCTCTTCATATCCTTGGCGCGAAACGTCTCAAGTTGAACGACGATGAAGTTCGGGCGTTTTGCGGGTGGTGCAGCAACGGGCCCCACATAATGCTTGCGCAGCGGGTACTCGGCATTGGAAAAAGTCCAGTAGCCGCGGGCGTCGTTCCGTTTCTGGGCCGCTTGGTAGACCGCGAGCGCCTTTTGCAGGCGAACGGGGTCCGGCTTCGCTCGCGATTCGCTCCGGACCTCGCGCAACACGGTCAGCAAACTGGGGCGCACCTTTGCCTGACGTAGTTTGCCACCAGGCACGTAGTTCCAAAGCACCGCGGGCAGGAGCACCAACCCGAACGCAAGGCACCAGGCGCTACGTCGCCCCAGCCAGGCAAAGCTAAGATGAGGTGAAGCGTGCATCGCTGCAAAAGGGTAAAGCAGACATAATGCAAGTCCTACTAAGCTCGACCACGCCCCCCCTTGGTCCGAGGCGAGCGTGTTGAGCACCACGTCGGGCGTGCGGTCAACGGACGCATAGGTCTCTAGCCACTGGCGCGTGGCGTGCATTCCCATAAAGCGTTGGCACTCGCGATCGACCGCACCGACGAGCATCAGCAGGCTAGTAATGACGAGTTGTGAACCGTAAGCCTGCCGGCCGGCCGTCTTGCACAAGCAAGCCCAGCCAAGGAAGGGCAACGCAATCAATGTTTGCGCCCACGCTCCGTAGTAAATCGCGTGGAATACGTAGTGCGCGGGATCGAGGGCGAAAGGTTTCCCGAAGGGAGTCGGTCGCAGATACAAGAAAAGCCACAATGTAGCCTCGAACAGTACGGCCACCGCGAGCGCGCTTAAGATTTTGGCGGGCACAGAGGGCGTGGGCTTCACGGTTGGAGACACCGCGCGTGAGCCTTCCACCACAGGGGCGGGCGGGGTTTGCCACACTGAACGCCAATAATTGTAAGCTAACGCACTAGTTCGAGGGGGACGAGCCATCTAACCAATCATTTAGCAACGCGGGTGCCACAATACGACGCCTTCACCCGAAGTCGGGGTGAAGGCTGAGATCGCCGTCACAGTTGGGCATGTGCGCGGCAGTGGTCTAGATGCCACCGCGTGGTGCTCAGCCGTAAGCTCGCGGATGCGGACCGCAAGCGGATCCTCTGGCACGCTTGCTTCGCCGCTTCGCCTTGTGCGGCCCGGCACGGAGGCGGGGCTCAACCTCTGCGGAACCTTCCGCTGTGGTCACGTCGTAACGGCGCGGGGAACCTTCGCAGCCAACGGTAAGGCGCTCAGCGCGGGCCGGGGCGCGCGCGCAAAGCGCAGCACTTCGTCCAAGTGACGATTGGCCTGGAATTCGTGGCGAAATACCGCGGCAATCTGGTGTTTTTCGTCGAGCACGTACGCCACGCGGCGCGAAAATGGAATCAGCGGCCACTTCACATCATAGGCATTCGTGATTGCTAGATCTAAGTCACCCACCATCGGGAACGTCACGCCGTGCGCCGTGGCGAAGCGACACTGCGTGTCTTCACGATCAGTCGAAATTCCGATCACCTCGAAGCCGAGCTCACGCAGCTCCGGATAGTTATCTCGAAAGCCCTTGGTCTCGATGGTGCAGTTGGGTGTAAAGGCCTTGTGGAAGAAGTAGACAATCAGGCGTCGTCCCGATAGCGCCCCCAGCGACACGACCCGGCCATCGCTACTCCGTGCCGTAAATGCGGGTGCCTGTGCTCCAACTTTCAACATCCACTGCCTCGCTTATCGATCCTACGCCGCAGCGAGCAACAATGGATCGACCCCCGCCGCTTCAGCGCGCCCGCTGGCGTACGTTTAGTGCGAGCAGGTAGGCAGCTGGGATCCATAAGGAGGGGCAGGCGTTCGACTTCAGCGCCTAGCGCGATGGTGATGGTGGGAGCCATAGTGCCCGCCGGAATGGTGACCCCATCCGCGCCCGTAGACGCTGCCAAAAACGATGGGCCTACCGTATCCGTAGCCGTAAAGCCCGGGGTATGCAGAGCCATAATAGCCGGGATATCGATACCCGTAGCCGTAGCCATAAGCGCCCGGACCATAGTAAGGTCCGCAGCCGTAGTAAGATCCGCAGCTGTTGAAGGATCCGTAGTAGACCGGTCGATTCCAAGACGTGTCCCTGCGGTATCCCCTATACAGCGACGGCTCCACGGGCGGAGCCTTCCCCTGCGGACCCCGGGGATAGGCAGTCAGCAGAGGCGAGTCGGTCGGCGTGAACGCGGCTAGTGCAGGAGCCGCAGCCGGGACTTGAGCCTGAGTGTTCGTCTCCGAGTCCGGAGCGGGCGCCAAAACCGGCGCAGCTTGTGATGCGGGCGCTGGG
Source organism: Polyangiales bacterium (assembly GCA_046598735.1). Classification (GTDB taxonomy): domain Bacteria; phylum Myxococcota_A; class Polyangia; order Polyangiales; family DASUME01; genus DASUME01. Next base: position 4,611 of record JBKJIA010000179.1, on the reverse strand, counting down.
GCGGCGATGATCACTCTCTCCGCAGCCGGCGAGACGGCGGCTGCGAGTGGCAGCGGAGCGGTCTGCTGCCTGGGCGCGATGGTACTTGCGACGGGATAGGCTGGCTGTTCGTGGGTCCCAGCGCAGGCTGCGAGCGCAACACACAAGGCTGCGAGCGAACCGAGTTGGAAGCCCCCTGCGCTCAGGCTGTCCATGATCGTAGGTTTTGCTCTTGTGCTCATCCACGGCCTCCGGTGACTTAAGAATGCCTACTCTGCGCGGGCTTCTGAGCAAGACGGCGTGCAACAGGAAACCATGCAGCGCTCAAAACAACTTCACCCTAAGGGACGCTCTCAAGCGCGCGCGTTGTTCCTCGCGCGCCCCCGATTTCGATGGGCCTGTGGGGCGCGTTACTAAGTCGCCTGCGCTTCGGGTCCGCGATACCGTAGCGGTAGCCGACTCGGACTGGCACGGCAGCTTGCCGAATCGGCAGGCGAGCAGAGGCAAGGTGCACAAGCGCGCAACGTTGGCTGCTATGACCGGGCCATGACGCCGAGCACACCGCGCGGGCTTTACCCACCTGTCCGCCTACGCGCGAACAAGCCTGCCTTGTGGTTCGGTCTCTTGGTATGTCTCGGCCTTCTGTCTGTGTTTCCGCTATTCGCGGTCAAACGCCCAGCCTCGCATGATTTACCGCAACACTTGGCGGCCGTGCACATGTTGCGGGCCTATCCCGGCCAGGGCCTGGGTGCCGAGCTCGAGCTGAACGTTGCGGGCTCACAATATATCGGCTTCTATGCACTGGCCGCGCTGCTCTCGTATCCCTTCGGCGTCTTGCTCGGCACCAAGTTATTGATCGCCGTCATCGCGCTGGCCATTCCCTTGGGCATATGGACGCTTTTGCAGGCGTTGGGGCGCGAGCCGCGAGCGGCCTTCTTCGCCTTACCATTGACGTTGAGCGTGCCGTTGTTGTTCGGCCTGTACAACTACATGGCAGGGATAGCCTTGATGCTGTTCTCGTTGGCGGCAGCAGTCAGGCTGGCGGAGTCCTACTCACGTAGGCGCTTCATCACGTTGGCGCTGCTGCTTTCCCTGATGGTGCTCACCCATTTGGTGCCCGCTCTGTTTACTTTGCTGGGATGCACCCTCGTGCTCTGGGATAGAGACTACCGTAAGGTTGCCAAGAACCTTTCCAGCCTGCTGCCCTTTCTACTGTTGAACATCGCGTGGCTGGTCCATGCAGAAGCATCACGCCCCATCACCGAGATGTTGACTCTTGCCCCGTCGCGCACGTTCGCTCACGCACTGAGTGATCTGCCGCTCTGGCTCAGCTGCGTGCTGAAAAGCCAGGTAGATGAGCTGCTCGCTCTTGCCTGGTTGCTACTCGCCCTCGTTCAGGCAGGGCTCGCCTTTGCACAACGGCGCACGGCGAGTGGCCAATGGGGCGTGTTTTCGCGCCGACTTGCCTGGCTCGCGCCTTTGGCCTGGCTTTGCTACTTCGTTTTGCCAGTGAAGCATCAATGGGTCTATCCCGTGGCGCCACGGTTTGCGGTGCTTGCAGTGTTGCTGAGCCTGTTGCTACTGCCGCGCATTTCGGAGCGACAGGTAACCTTACTTTGTCTGGCCCTTACCTGCGTGGTGCTGCTTCAGACCTATAGCGTAGCCGCGGCTTTCCGAGGGGTTCAAAAGGAGGAGGGAGACATCGACCAAGCCATACGCAGGATCCCCGAGGGACGTCGTGTGGCCGCCCTCATCTTCAACCAGCACTCGAAGCTCGTCCTTCTCTCGGCGTTTCGGCACTATTCCTCACTCTATCAGGCCGAAAAAGGCGGCGTGGTCTCACGTTCATTCGTGGGATTTCCGACCTCCCCTTTTGCATACAAGGATGGCCGCCGTCCCCAGGAGCCCGCGTGGTCGACAAGGGCGGAAGACATCGACCCCGCCCACGACTTTCTCTCGTTCGAGTACGTGCTAGTACGGGGAGGCCCAGGCAGAATCGCCGACAGTGCGAGCCCATTTTTACTGCTGTATCGAGGTAAGAAATGGCGTGTCTACCGTCGTAGCGCACAAGTCGCGATTTTGAAGTAGGTTGCGCGTGATGAACCATCCCATCCTGCTTACTGGTGCAAACGGTCTGACCGGCCGTGCCATGCTGCACGCGCTATGCGCGAAGGGCGCCCAAGTTCGCGCCATGGTGCGTGATCCCTCCCAAGTCGCTTCGCTGCGAGCGGCCGGCGCAGCCGAGGTCGTAATCGCGGACCTCGAACGTCCAGACACCTTTCCCGCAGCCCTAGCTGACTGCTCTGCAGTGCTGCACGTGTGTCCACCGATGCATGCGAACGAGAACGGCATCGCCAAGCACATGATCGACGCCATGGGTCGCGCGGGCGTCGAGCGGCTCGTCTATTACTCCGTCATGCATCCGCTACGCCGCGCAGTGCGCCATCATGCCTACAAGCTCGATGCAGAAGAAGCCGTAGTGGAGTCGAAACTTCACTACACGATCGTGCAGCCGATTCGCTACATGCAGCACCTCGACAAAGTATGGCCGTCGGTTCGGGATCGCGGCGTACACAACATGCCGTTCAACATCGACGTACGTTTCAACGTGGTGGACCTGCTGGACCTCGCAGAAGCTTGCGCACGCATCCTTACCGAGCCGGGCCATGAGTATGCGACCTATGAGCTCGCTGGGCCGGAAGCGCTCAACCAACGCGCTATGGCAGCGATCTTGAGCGAGGTCATGGGTAGGCCTGTCGAGGCTCAAGCGATGTCGTTTGAGGCGTGGGCGGAAGGGGCCCGAAAGAAGGGTTTGAGCGAAGATAAGATCGAACACGCCGTGGTGATGAATCAGCATTACGATGCACACGGCTTTCTCGGAAACGGCAACGTGCTGCGCTTCATCCTTGGCCGACCCCTCACCACCTATGCGCAGTACGCCGCGCGGCGCTGGGCCGAAGAGATAGGCGGACGGTAATGTTCGGTTACAAGGTCCTCATCCCCCCACACTGCCCCCACGAAGCTCACACGAGAGCAAAAGCAGCAGCAAGTCGGGCCCGCCGATCTTGTGGGACAGCATGCGAATGATCGATACTGCGCGCGTGGTGCAAATAACGAACTGCATGGACAACTACGTGGACGGCGGGCCAGCGAACGGCGCGCCCCCCCTCAACCTATCGGCCCCCTCCCAGTGCTCCTACGTGTTCGGCGGTGCCATGTACGCCTGGCCGTTTCACTGCGGCGTGGCCGCATACATCCAGGAGCACTTTCCGCTGCACCCCAGTGCGCAGATATTCGGCACGTCGTCGGGTTCCCTGGCGGCGTCTCTGCTCGCCTGCGGGGTTGACATCCGCGAGCACGGTCTGGGCGCCGCCAACCGGTCGACTGACGCGCACATCGGCAAGTTGGGGCCGTACTTCAATCCTGTGGCGATCTCCGAGAGCCTGCGGTTGTTCACAGATGTCCTACCCCACGACGCGCACGAGCGTGTCAGTGGCCGTCTGGTGATCACGTTGACCCAGGTGCCCTCGATGCGGGCCCATCAGGTGACGCACTTTCCTAACCGCGAGGCGCTGATCGAAGCGCTCAAGGGCACGATGGCGCTGCCGGGACACTCCGTACACCTCGCCTTCCGAACGCGGGCGTTGGGACTAGGGTGGGTACTCGACGGAGGCTTGCGCGCAACCGAACTGGGAGATCCGCGTCGTCATTGGCGCACCGTACGCGTGACCAGCTTTCGGCCGAACGACCTGCCCCCGATGTTGCGCGGGGCCGACATACATCCGGACCGAAGAGTCGGTGTACGCGCACGCTTCCTTACTGGGCAGGAGTCCACGCGCGGGAGTTGGTTCGACCACGGCTACGAGCGCGCACGCCTGTACTTCGAAAAGCGCCCTTCCTAAACCTGGTCGCACACGCCCAGCTGGACGTGCGAAGCAGGTAGGTTCGCTCACAGAATCGCCTGACCTTCCCGACCGAACTGCCTCCTTCTGGGTGTCGAGGCTCGTTCCTCGTGTCGTGCGGGGAGAAAGCAGGCGTACCATTTGATCTTGGGCCCCGGGTGGGTAGCCCGCGAGGAAGGGGGGCACTAGTGAGTAGCCTAGGACAGGGAGCTGCGGGCGGTCCACTGCCGGTGGTACGCGACAATTGGTTCGTACGTCAGCTGGACCGCCACATGCCGGACACGTGGCGTGACAAGGAAGAAGACGCAAGACGCCAGATGCGCTGCGGCATCGGCTTCATCTGGGCCTCGATGTTGATGACGGCCGTGTTCGTCCTCGCGAACTTCAAGCAAGGCAATATCGTCGCCGCCTGGTGGGAGGTCTGTGTCTTCTTCGTGCTGATCGGACTCTTGCCCCTGTTGCGCCGCACGGGCCGTGTCTTGCTCCTCGGCAACATCTGCATGTTCTGTGGTCTCAGCTCCATATCCCTTTCGTGCTGGTACACCGACGGCCTGGAAGCGCCGCCACTGCTGATTTTGATGATCCTGCCGGCCTGGGGATATCTGGGTTTCGGTAAGGGCACGGCCGTAGTGTGGTCCTGGCTGTCGGTCCTCGTGGTGCTCGGGCTGTACGCAGCCGAGCGCATGCACCTGGTCCCTCCGGCCGCGGGCACGCCGGACAAGATCCAAAC
>JBKJIA010000132.1:0-7181 GCA_046598735.1 Polyangiales bacterium | reverse complement strand
CGGGCGACCGTAATTCATCGGGCGACCGTAATTCATCGGGCGACCGTAATTCGTCGGGCGACCGTAATTCATCGGGCGACCGTAATTCGTCGGACGGCCGTAATACGATTCGATTACGCGGACCCCAAATACGTGGCGAGGGCTTCGTGTTCCTCGGTCGGTCGCGCGATTAACCAACATTAGACGGCCTCGTCCGACGTTATTCCGGCCCCGCGGGGCAAGCGAGGTCCAGCGCAGGCGCTCGGGTCCCCACACCCACAGTACACATCCTTGATCAGCCGTCCCCCGGTCGCGCAGGCAACCTCACCGTTAGCGCGACACCACGCCCACGCCCCCAAACATCAGGCGCCCACTCATTCGCGCGGCATACTCGTGGGGGAGCGCCTGCGCTGGACCTCGCTTGCCCCGCGGGGCACCCACGCAAACCGAACGACCCAAAACGAACCACCCAAAACGAAACGGGGACGTCACTCACGCGACGCCCCCGCTTGCTCACTTTGTGATCCCGACGAGACTCGAACTCGTGTTACCGGCGTGAGAGGCCAGCGTCCTAACCACTAGACGACGGGACCTTACTACTACATGCGCATGCTGCGCGGTTCGGGGATAGGGATTCGAACCCCAATAGCCAGAACCAGAATCTGGCGTCCTACCATTAGACGATCCCCGAATCCTTCCTTCTGGAAGGTCACCTCGCGTGCCGAAACTGGGCGACCGAAGCGGCGCATTTGGTAGCAATCACCCTCAGCACTGTCAAGCTAACCCCGCGCAGAATCGCTGGATTGCTCGCCATGCCCTACCACCATGCGCGTGCGCAAGGACACGAGCCGCGTAGCCCAAAAGAAGACTGCCGCGAGCAATGGGCCCGTGCAGCCCAGCGCTACGAAAGCCCATTCCAGCGCACTACGTGCGGTAAACATGTTCCACCAAAGCGCTTGCAAGAAGGTGAGCGCGGCATCGCAAGTAGTTAGCCACATGGCGAGCACCGCGAGTCTGGGTCGCCAGCGACGCACGAGTGCGAACAGGATGGCGATCAGAAGCACGTCGAAGATCGTCCAGGCGTATTGGATCCCGGCGCTTGGAAACCACTTGCCCGTGTCGATCAGCGCCAGCGTCAGCGTCCAGGGCACGAGCAGAACGGCGAGCAGGCCGGTTGCCAGAGAGCGCTCGTGAATGAGCGTGTTGAGACCAAAGCGTACGAGGCCGCCCGGTGCGAAAGCGGCAAGCACGTCGCGCAGGGCCAGGGGGCCTAGCTCGCGTTTGGGATAGGCGAGGTAAACAGGTTGCCAGGACTGGGGCTTGAGCTTCTCTTTGAAGGCTCGGACGCCGCCGAAATTGTAGAGGCGTGCCGTCGTATCGCGCGTGAAAGCGAGCAATGGGCTGACGTCGCCGGTCAGCGGCGAGAGGCCGAGCGTGGCGTAGCGCACGCCCTGTTCGGCGAAGGCTCGCATCATGGCGTCGACCAAAAGCTCGGCGGTGCCGTTGGGTGCGCTCGGATCACGCAATAGGTCTTCCACGAACCAACCGTTGAGAGCGTAGATGGGCACTGCAACCGCCAAGCCCACGAGCTCACCTGCGCGTTCAGCGATGACGTAACGGCGCTCCTCTGGAAAAGAAAACGGATGAACGAGCACCATGAACTTGAGCTCGTGCATGCCGCGTGATGCAAGCCAGCGTTGAATCAAGCCTTCGAGACGCAAACGCTCAGGCTTACCTTCTGCGATGTCGGTAGCAGACAGGCTGCGCGTGCTGACGCCCTTGTTTTGTGCGCGGCGTAGCTGCTCGCGAAGACTCCGCGTGGTCTTGAGCGTGTGTTCCCAGTGCGCTGGATCCCACTCCGGTTGCTCGCCCACGTGGGTCGATGCGAGGCCGGTGCGCGTAACGAACGCTTCGCTGACGTGAAAGAAGCGAACGCGGCGGCCGGCTCGCGCGGCGTCGTCGATGAATGCTCGCACGACCTCGGGCATGGCTTCGGCGGCGGCCACGGGCTCTCCTACCGTGACGCGCGCGCCGAGCGCCTGCGTATAGGCCACGCAGGCATCCCCCGACGCGTGAAACCAATAGCGATAGCCAGGCTCGAGTATTTGAAACGACGTCGCCTGCGCCGCGTGGCGTTTCAACAAATGAAGCACGCGCTCGAGCGGCGGCTGCGAGTCACTTTTCACAGGCGCATGGTGTCGCGATGTCGAAAGCATTGCCAACCCGATCGCGATAGAGTCTCGCGATGCGCGCTGCAGCGATCGGACTGTGCCTGGTGCTGTGCATGAGCACGAGCGTGCATGCTGCGCCTTCCGGTGCGACCCATAGCGAGCTTGTCGCGCGGGCGGACCGCTTGCTTGAGCGCGGGCGAACGGCGCGGGCCCTGGTGTTGTTGCGGCGCGCCTACGCCCGGTCAGCGAGCCTGTCCGTTGCGCTCAAGCTTGCCCGCGTGCTCGTGCCTGATCCGGGCGAATCGTTGCAGATCAAAGTAACCCTGCGCGAACAGCACGTCCGCACGCAGCAGGCACTTGAGCTCATGCGCTTGGTTGATGCGTTGCCTGTCGCCGCAAGCAAAGACGAGCAACCGCTGTTGCGTGAGCTGTGGCGGCGCCGCGCTTGGGCGCAGGCGTGGTGTGGAGATTTCGCGGGAGCCGTGGTTTCATTGCGCGAGCGCGGCGGTCGCAGTGACGCCGAGAGTGCGCGCGCGCTGCGCTCCGTGGCCAGCCTGGCTTTGCTTCGGGATGATTTGCAGGTTGCGGAAAACGCGCTGCGTGCCGCCTATTCCTTCACGCCCGAGGACGGCGTGCTGGCATCGGACTTGGCTGCCGTGCTGCTTGTGCAAGGTCGAGCCGATGAGTCCATTCCGTTGTGGGAGCAAAGGCTGCGCGGTCAGCCCGATGACCTAGAAGCGCGCCGGGATCTGAGCTCGGCCTTACTTGCCGCAGGGCGTGGTGCGGACGCCGTGAGCCTGCTCGAAGCAGAACGCGCGGTCTGTGATGCCGCAAGGAATTGTGCGATCGAAGCGGCGCGTGCGGCACTCGAGTCAGGTGATAGCAACAGGGCCATTGAGCGACTGGCCGGCACGTTTGCGGGAGATGCGATCGAAGCGCTGCTGGTTCTGGCCGACGCTCACACGCGTCTGGGGGCGCGTGAACGCGCGCGCGAGGCCTATGCGCGCATCCTCGAGCAGAATCCAGGTCATGTGCGCGCACGCGAAAATCTGCGCGCGCTCGAGCAAAGGCTGCAGGAAAGCCCGGCGCATTAACGGTGCGGGGTTTGCGGCGCAGCTTTCGTTTCTGAGTTCGAAACCTTACGCTTCGCCCCAACGCCTGCGCAGTCCCCACTCCAGGCAGATAAGCGAAAGCAAGAGCAAGGCCCCCAGCGGTTCGCCAAACGGTGCGCTGCGCTCGATACCGAGAGATTGCGTGCGCGTGGCATCAAAGGCATCGAGGCCAGGTGCGTCTTCGGGTGAGTCGATGACCTTACCTTTCTTATTCTTCGCCAGTGCTGCCATCCATTCGGGGCGCGGCTGCGGGGAACTCAGCTCTTCGCTCGAAAGCTCGACGAGAAACGGCGAGACGGCCAGCATATTGCCCTTGTGGGCGAGCGCGGCTTCGTACACACCGACTTGTCGCAGACCTTCGCTCGTTGCGGAAAATTGGCCGGCTCCATCGGTGCGCGCGAGAACTTCGCGAAGGTCGACACCCTCGAGCGAGCGCAGCTTGATACTGACCTCAGCGCTTGCGATGGGCATGTACTGGGCATCGCGGGCGACGCCGCTAATGTCGATGCGTGCGCCCGGGCCATAACTGGTTCGGGCGGTCTGCAGATGAGATGGGTCGAGCAAAGGGTCGCGCGTCAAAAAGCGTACGACGCGATCCCAAAATCGATCGTAAGTGGCGGGGTCTCCGCCGCGACCCGCAGTGGGCATACTCCAATGCCAGCTTGAATCCGTGGCTAGCGCGAGTGTGCGGCCTTTGCCTGAGCTGCCAACCGCAAGCACGGGCATGCGACCGCCGCTCGCAAGGCGTTCGCTGGGATGCTCAAGCAATGCCACCGCATGCTGGTTCAGACCAAGCAGCTGATTGGCGCCTTCGAGCGGTGCCAGGCGCTGAAACGTCGCCCGTGTTTGCGCAGGATCGGCCGACAAATCCAAGATTGGATGATGCATCAGCGCGGCCACGGGCTGCGGTATGAACTCACCCGCGACGATGGCAGCACCTGCTGGATCCGTCGCGCGCATGCGCACGGGCAATACATTCGCAAGCGGGGTGTCTGCATACCCTCCCCCGTCAAAGCTCAGGCTCCCTCCTACCATGGCAAGGCCGCCGCCTTGGATGACGTACTCCCGGATCAGCGGAAGGTAAGGTGCCATCTGATAGGGCGCGTAATCGAAATCTTGCAAGATCACGAGATCGAAGCTCGTCAGGTGCTGACGAAACAATTCGTCCGTGGGAAATGGAATCAGCGCGAGCTCGGATGGATCCGACATGGTCAGATCGTGAACGCTACGCAAAATGAAAAACGATACGAGGTCGATCGAAGGGTCGCGCTTGAGGAAGCCGCGCAAAAAACGCTGATCCCAGCTTGGCCGACCTGACACGTGCAGAACGCGCAAGCGCTCGCGGGTGACGCGTACGAGAAAGACGCGCGCGTTGTTCTGGGGCACGTCGTCTGCTGGGTCCGTGCCGATTTGCAGCGTGTACACCTCGCGACCCAAGGCTTCTGGCGTAAAGGTAAGCTCGACAGACGCCTCGGCATCAGGCTCGACGGTCAGTTGCTGGGACACGATCACGCGCGAGCCACGCAATAGACTCACGTCGAGGCTGCGCGCGCCCAAGCCTGTGCTCCGTAAGGTCGCCTGGACACGCCCTTCGCCGTGCAGGAAAGCGACCGGATCGGCATGCACTTTCACGATGCCGTCGTCGCGCAGCGGGCGCTCATCGTCGACGACTACTGCGTGCGCTTGCACAGGTAAGGTTTTGGGCAGCGTCTTGCCGGACGTGTCCGCTCCGTCACTCAGTAAGATGATGGCCCCGAGATCGGGTGCGCTCTCCGACAGCTCCGCGATCGATCCGACCAGATTCGAGGCCGCTCCCTGTGCCAGGGCGGGGCCGGTTGCAACACTCGCCACGTCGATAGGAACGAGTCCCTCGCCCACGGTGTACCAGCGCGCCTGTCGACCGGCGGGCGTAGCAGACCAACGGGAGACCAGACGCTTCACCCGTTCGGCGCGGGATGGGCCATCGATCGCGATGCCCATGCTTTGCGAATTGTCGATCAGCACCGCGCGCACGCCCGGCTGCTTTTTCACGCGCTCGCCCCAGAATGCCGGCTGCGAGGCGAGCAGAAACAACGAGAGGGCCGACAACCAGCGCAAACCGATCAAGCTCAGACGTTTGCCGACACCCAATGTGCCTGAGCGCGCGCTGGGCACCGAACCCAGGGCCGCGAGCACGAGTAAAATTAAGGCCAACACGAAGGCGGCCGGTGCACCTCCCGGAATGCCCCAGCCGATTTGTACGCCTTCGATTTGAATCGCCTCGTTCAGGGGCGACCTCCACGACGACGCAAAATGAAAGGCGCATGCACTTGGTCATCTTTGTAGTCGAGACAGAGTGCATACATGACCAGGTTTACGCCCAAGCGAATGGACTGTTCCCGTTGCGCGGGGCCACCGGGCGAGATGTCGTAGGCGGCTTGCCCACGTTCATCGCGCGCCCACGCACCACCGAGATCATGACGACTGTATACAATGGCCGCGCGGCCCGCCTGCATGATGACTTCGAGTGAATCTGGCTCGGCCACGCGCCCCACAGGGCGCTCGAGCAAGTAGAAGGCGCGATAAAGGGTATGGTCGCGCGGCAAGCGTGCGAGGCGTTGCGTAGGAAATGCGCGCGGCAGCTCGCGGCGGATGCTGTCATCGAAGCCACGCGTCTCGGGCGAGGCATCGTCGATCAGTAAGAATCCGCCGTACTCGATGAAACGGCGCAGGCCCTTGAGCTCCGCTTCACTCAAGCCTGGAAAGGCGCGATCACCTGCCCAATACAGAAAGGGCGTCTGGAAAATGCTGGGATCGTCGAGCCGCACCGTAGAGGGCTCGAGCACCGTTTCGATGCTGGTCCGTTTACGAATCTCCCAAGCGATGCGCTGAGCGGCACCCGGACGCGCCTCTTCATCGAAGTTTCCCACGCGAACGCGGCGCACCTCGACGCCTGCATCGGCCCCGAGCGCGTGCGCAGAGCTACTGTCCAAGGCGCTGCCAGCGAGCACGAATGCGCAGACCAAGAGCAGCGCACAGCAAGTGGCCAACCCGAAAACCTGCGATCTGGCTGCGTGCGGAACCGTGCTGCGCTTCATTGGAGTCGACCGGAACGAAGCGTATCAGGATCCGCGACGAAGGCTCACCTCCAGCGCGCGTACGTGCCCTCCATGGAGCCTGTCCTGGATGCTATCGTGCCGCGCCATGAAGCCTGTGGTTCCCCTGTTTCCTCGCATCGGCTCGCCCACGACCGGAGCTGCCGTGCGCATGGGGAACGATGTGCTCGATTACGCGACGCTCGCTACGGCGTGCGCGGCTTTTCGTCGCTCCCTCGCGGAAGCAGGTCTTGCAGCGGGTGACAAGGTCGCGATCTGGGCACACCCCGAGCTCGATACGATTCTGAGTTTGATCGGCGCCATGACGGCAGGGCTCGTCACCATTCCGCTCAATCCGGGACTCGGCGAAAAAGAGCTCGCACACATTCTCGAAGACGCCAAGCCTGCCGCGATTTTCTCGGCCTACGAAGCACAGGACCGAGCGCGCACGCCCATGATATCGGTGCATGGTTTTGCGTTCAGTGCAGACTCGATCATCACGCATCGCGTAGTCGTCGAGCGTGATCCGAGCGATCCCATGCTGATCCTCTACACGTCGGGCACAACGGGTGCACCGAAGGGCGCCGTGCTTTCATCGGCCAACATCGCGGCAACACTCGACGGTTTGATCGACGCTTGGGCGTTGACTGACCGCGATACGATCGTGCACGGCTTACCCCTGTTTCATGCCCACGGTTTGGTGTTCGGTCTATTCGGTGCATTGCGCGTGGGTGCCTGTCTGCATTGGATTCCGAAGTTCTCGCCGGACGAAGTGGCGCGCGCATTGACGGCTGCGGAAAGCAGCGTGCTTTATGCGGTGCCTACGATGTATCACCGGCTCGCAG
>JBKJIA010000384.1:0-13115 GCA_046598735.1 Polyangiales bacterium | reverse complement strand
TCATCTAAGCTTTTGGCAACCTCACCGCTGGCGGGAAAGAGTAGCTTGAAGGAGGACCCCTTACCCAACTCGCTATAGACGCGCAGCGCGCCGCCATGACCGCGCATGATACCGAGGACGGCCGCCAAACCCAAACCGCGTCCTGTGAATTTAGTGGTAAAGAACGGGTCAAAGATGCGCTTTCGCGTGTCTGCATCCATGCCGCAGCCAGTGTCGGACACTTCGAGCGTAATGTAGAATCCTTCGGGTAGGATAACACCGCCAAATGCTTCCTCGAGATAAGCGCTGCTCGCGTCGATAAGTCCGACGCTAATCGTGATGACACCGCTTCGCCCGCCAATGGCTTCGGAAGCGTTGGTAAGAAGGTTCAGTATCACTTGCCGCAGTTGACTGGGATCCCCTTCGATCGGAGGCAGCCCAGCCGTGAACTGATACTTGAGTGCGATACTCTTCGAAAGGGATACCTCGAGCAGTTGTCCCATCTCCCGGATAAGCTCCGGCAGCTGAAATACCTGCACGACGAACTTACCTTTGCCGGAGTAGGCGAGAAGTTGCCTGCATAGCTCCGCGCAGCGTACGGCCGTCGATTGGATACGGCGCAGGTCTTCGATGGCCGGCGATAATGGGGGTAACTTGAGTTCCGCCAGGTCTGCGCTTCCCAGTACACCCACCAGCAGATTGTTGAAATCGTGCGCCACGCCGCCCGCTAAGATGCCAAGGCTCTCCATCTTTTGAGCTTGCCAGAGGCGTTCCTGCAGCCGCGGTTGCTCGGCGGCCAAGAGCCGCGCGCGATGCCTATCAATGGCGAGGCGCGCGAGGTGGGCTGCAGCGTCGATCACGAGCAGCGCATCTTCGCTGGGTGTACGCGCCTCGGGGTAATACATGGCAAACGTTCCCACTACCTGGCCGCTATCGAAGATCGGCTGCGACCAGCACGCGCGCAGTCCGGCGCCGAGCGCAAGCTCTCGAAAGGCCTCCCATTTGGGATCTGAGGCGATGTCGGTGACGATCACGCGCGTGCCCAGATAGGCCGCTGTGCCGCAGGATCCTATGTTGGGACCAATCACGACTCCATCGAGTGCATCCCTATAACTTTGAGGTAACCTACGACCCGCACCATGGCGCAATTGCCGTGTTTCCGGGTCTAAGAGCAGGATCGAGCCCAGCACGCCCGCGTCTTGAGCCTCGACGGTTTTCACTACCAATTCTAGGGCATCTTGCAGACTCTCGTCTGCACCGCCAGCGATCAGCCGCTCCAAGAGAGGGATGTATCCTGCGCGCGTCAGGTCTGCGAGCCAGAGCGTATTGGTAGGCATCTCGAGCCAGCGCGCGTCGGTGGTGTCTACTCCTTGGATAGTCATCGTCATGCCACTTCCCGGGATTTCTCAACATCTTCGCTGGCTGGTCTAGGGTCCGATGCCATAAATAGCCAGAAAAAAATAGCCTGTTGGGCGCAAATGGGTACAGGTAGGGACGCGCTTCCGAATGCTCTCGCACTTCGTCGGACAAACTTGCAGGGGTGGGAATTGACCCGATTTGTGCGCACTCACCGTGTTTGAAACCCGACGCGTGTGCTCCAGCCTGGTACCCTTGTCCTATGGTGCGGCTTGGGTGTTGGCTTCTGTTGCTTGGCCTGTGCGCTTGCGAAGGGATGGGCGGGCCGGACCTTGGCTGGAGCGTACGTTTCGCCAATCCCGACACCGCAGCGCGCGCGAGTCGTGTCGATGTCTCGATCGTCGCAGGAAGTTGCACCAGCCAGGACGTCGTCTACTCGTCGTCCGTGACCCGTGACGTCGAAGCGAGAGTTCCACCCAACCTTGCGAACGGCTCCTACTCTCTCCTGGGCCGGGCGTTCAGCGTCGACTGCACGCTTATCGCAGCGGGGTGCGCCGAGCTGCGGTTGCCGGCCGCGGGAAAAAGCGTGGAAGTTGTGCTGGACGACGTGCGAGAGCGGGCCCCATGTACCGGCGCATGTGACGCAAAATGCGGCATCGGTTTGGATGGGGGCACTGGCGGTTCCGTGGAAGCGGGTACCCCCGAAGCGGGAGACCCGGGGCTGCACTGCGATGCACTGGAGGGACCCAACGGTCGCTGTTACCGCCTCGAACGTAAGACGAAGACCTTCGCCGATGCCGAGGCCGCATGCGTCACCTGGGGCGGTCATCTCGTGTCGTTCAATGATGGCGCCGAGGAACTGTGGGTCACGCAGCAGGCCGCCGTCCTCGCGGTTGGCGGTATCCCTCCGAATTTCTGGATCGGTTTCACCGACCGCCTCACCGAGGCACAGTGGGTCTGGACCGACGGCAGCACCGCCCCGTCGACTGTCATCACCTTCACGAATGACGTGGGTAAGATCCAATATAAGACTGCGTCGGACACACCCTACACGCACTGGGGGCCCAATGCTCAGACCGGGGGCAACGGCCAGCCCAACAACGGTACGGGCGGCAAAGATTCCCCTCCGCCAGAGGGCCAGGATTGCGCCGCTTCCATGGGCAGCAAGCTGAGCGGTCCGGGTGGCATTACTCCCCGTCCTGGGTGGGACGATGTTAGCTGCTTGGACCTCAAGCTGTCGGCGTGTGAGCGTCCGTAACCGACAATGCCGTCTCCTTGCGACACCTCCCGATCCGGCGCCTTTATTCCAGTGCGCTCCCGTATTCAACTCCCTGATGTTTCAAGCCGACCGAGCTCAGCCAGCTTGCGGCGTGCAGGTCCCGCGGCCACGTCTTTGGGATAGGTACTGACCAAATACCGTAAGGTCTGGGTAGCGGGTTCGGGGGCGCCAGACATCAGCTGATGCTTGGCGCACACGAGCAATGCTCGGGGTGTCTGGGGACTCTCCGGGTAGCGCGCAACCAATACGTTGGTGGAATCGAATACCACCGATCGGGCTGAGGTCTCGTCGGCGGCGGTCAATGCTGCCACGAGCACGACCTCGGGCAGGGTCAGACTAGGCAGCGCGGCGCGCACGCCTTCGTAGGTCTTGCACGCATCGCTCGACCGGCCCGAGCGGAGGTGTCCGCGCAGCAACCAGGCCGTGTGCACACCTACCCGGTCGTTGCGGCCAAGAGCGATGCACAACTGCAGCAAGATCGTGCGCGCCGGCTCGTGATGCGGTTGCTCCAAACACAATCGCTCGAGCGTATCCGCAGCGGAGTCCAGGAGACCGAGCCCCGCCATCCACAGGGCTTGCTCGCCGCCAAACGTCGCGGCACGACCGGAGCTCCGTGCCGGCGGTTCCGACGAAGGTGCGTCGAGATCCGGCGGAGGCTCGAGCGAGATCCGTGGACCCGGATGTTCCTGCGAGTCGGGCTCCTGGCACTGGCGTGCTGGCGGCCAAGCTGCAGACCGCCAGCCCATCGCACGCGCTGAGCACGCTGCCGATTCCGTTGCCGATTCCGTTGCTTCAGCCTCAGGTTCGTAGAGTGGCGGGCACGGCACGGTCGGTGCGTAGGTCACATGTAGTGCTTGTGTTGAACCCATTGGCGCACTCCTGTCTTTCCATGGGTGTCCGCAAGGAAGGTGCCAGGGGCCAGCGTCGGGGGCTCGCGCCATGGCGACGTCGCTCTTGTCGGAAGGATCCCGCGATGATGGCTGCGTTCGGGGCAAGCACGCCGCGGGCGTTGGGTTGAGGCACGGCTAGGTTCGAACCGACCCAGTCTCGGTCTGGCCAGACCAAGGCCGAGCCGCGTGCCCCCTTGGGCGGGTCGTGAAACATCATGGCGTGGGTCAGCGGGCGGTAGGACGCGCGCAGGCGTGTTCTGGTAGCATCAATGGCATGGATGACGGCACACGCAGCGCGCCGAACACCGCCCCCGGACCGCTCATCTTCCTCTTGGACGAACGCCAGGAGGCAACTCCGCTTTGGTTGAGCACGGTGGAAACGCAAGGGCGCCTGGTGCGAGCCGTCTCTCTCATCGGTGCGCGCGAGCTCCTGGCACGTCATGCGATCACGTTGGGCGTCTTACGGCTCGTCAATCCCGTGGCCCACCTCCAGCGCGTGGTTCACGCCCTGCGGCTGCACAAGGGATGTGAGCGGCTACCGTTCGTCGCTGTCACCAGGCAGGCCTGGGAGGGAAGTTGGAGTGACCCCGACGTGCATGTGGTGCTCGAGCGCTTGGCGGACCTCAAAGCACCAGGCCTGATGGCCGCCATCGTGGGCCGCTCCGAGAGCGCGACCAAGAAAGCTGCCAGTCCGGCTTCCACGGTTCGGCGGGTCGATCAGACGGACGACAGCACGATGTGGACGCAGAGCCGACTGCTCACGATGTTTCTGCAGGGATCGCTCGAGCGTGCTCAACGCTGTGCCGAGCTGTGCGGCGCCGTGCGTGCGGGGGACCAAGCACCGCCCCCCGATGTCGTCTCGGCGCTAAGGGACCTCTTGAAGCTCATGCGTGGCGAGGCTTCGGTGCTGAGGCTGCGGCCCTTGATCGAGCTACTACTCCTCGCAGACCGTCAGCTCGAGCAGGCCAGCTCGCCAAAGACCGTACCCGCCGGGGTGGCGGTGCTGTGTATTGCGATTCACAACGTCGCGGCCGGTATCGAAGAAGGCTTCGACGCGGAGGCGATCCGAGCTCGCATGGAGGCTCGCTAGGCGCTTGACACGCTAAGCCCCGCCAGACGTAGAATTGCATATGCCCACTATCGCACTCGCCGGCCGGCCCGAGATCCTCGTGGTCGACGACGACGAGCTTGTCCTGGGCGCGTACGCCCGCTTGTTGCGCGTGAGCGGATACGCGGTGAGCCGCGCTGGGAACGGGCGAGAAGCACTACAGCTCATGGTCAATGAACCGGAACGATATGATCTCGTGGTCAGCGACATCGTGATGCCCGACCTGGACGGCCTCTCGTTTCTCCGGGAGCTGCGCGCCACGAACGCCGACATTCCCGTGATCCTCGTCACGGGCTGGCCGACCATCAGCGGCGCGGCGCAGGCAGTCGAATATGGGGCCACGCGCTATCTTACGAAGCCCCTCGAGTGGCCCGATCTACATGCGGCTACTGAGCAGGCTTTGCTTACCACTCGCCTGACCAAGGCTCAGCGCATGGAGGCGCTGGCTGCTTCGCAGGCGACGTCCTTAGCGACCACGCGGGCGCTCCGTAGCGCGCTTGCTTCTATGAGCATGGCCTATCAGCCGATCGTACATGCGGCATCTCTACAAGTGTTCGCGTACGAGGCGCTGATGCGCCCAACGGAACCACCGCTGAGCAATCCGATGGCTGTGCTGGCGGCTGCAGAGTCCGTCGGTGGCCTCCCGGCGCTTGGTGCACGTGTCAGATCGCTCGTTGCCGAAGTCGTGCGCTACCCGAACGCGCCGCCGTTCTTCGTCAACCTGCATGCTCAAGACCTCCTGGATGAGCAGTTGTTTCACGAGAGCATGCCGCTTGCGCGCTTTGCGTCCAGGGTCGTTTTCGAGCTGACCGAGCGCGCGCCACTCGACCAAATCGTCGATGCGGTGGATCGGGTGGAGCGCCTGCGAACGATGGGTTTTCGCGTGGCAATCGACGACCTCGGTGCAGGCTTCGCGGGACTCGCGACCCTCGCACTCATCCAGCCCGATTTCGTGAAAATCGATATGTCGCTCGTACGGGCCATCGATCGCGATGAACGGCGCCGCAAGATCGTGTCGTCGCTTTCAGCGCTCTGCCACGACATGGACATCAAGGTCATTGCCGAAGGCGTCGAAACGGCCGGCGAACGCGATGCCCTGGTCGGGTGCGGGTGCGACTTGCTGCAAGGCTACCTGCTTGGCCATCCCATGCGTTCCATACCGGCTCAACCGCTTGGAGCTCCTTCTCCAGTCGGTTCGGAGACTTGACTTATCCGCGGGAGCTCACCGTTGGTCCGTGGGCAACTCCGGGCTCACGCGCTCTTCTTGCCGAGTTGGACGAGGACATCGTTGGCAACCTTGGACCAAGGTAGGTCTGCGGGCTGCACCACTCCCGCGCCTACCACGCGGTCCGCAAGCTGTTCGGCGTAGGCGACCACCGGCTCCATACACGAGAACGACATGATCTCGCCCGCGTAGAACGTGCGGTTGTGTCCCTGCTTCGCCTCGAGCCGCGAGTAGAACCCGTCGGCCATCGATTGACTCGACACGTGTGGGAAGTAGCGGTGTGAGCGTTGTCCGAGAATCTCCGTGACTCGACCTCCCATTTTCTCGACCAATGTCACCACTTCACGCTCGGCTCCTTCGAGTCCGTCTGGGCCACCGTAACTGTAGAACGCGATGACGCCGCTGTCTTCGTAGCGGCGGTAGCAGAACACCGGCTTGCCTGCGCGTGCGCGCGTCGAGTTGTCAGGGCAGAACACGTACCCGGACTTCGGCATGTCGCGCGTGTTCGCGACGATCACCTGATAGTCCATGTGCTTGACTTGTGAGAAGAGCTCCCGCTCGACTTCGTCCGCGTCAAGAAATTGGGCCGCATCTTCGAACGGGCAGGTGACGATGACCTTGTCCGCTTGGAAGCTGCCGCGACTCGTCTCGATAAGCACCTGGTCGGCGCTGCGCACGACACGGGTGACTCGGCTTTCGAGGCGCACATCGTAGTCTGCGGCTACGCGCTGCCACAGTCCCGTGAAGCCTGTCTGGTGCAACTCCAAGGACACGCCCATCACGCACAGGTAGTTGAATACGTATGCGGCCGGAACTTCGTCCACAAAGCCGTATCCAAAGGAGGTGACCCAAGGCTCCAGGGTCTTGAGCAGCGGTGTCGCATCGTGCTGACGCGCCCAGTGTGAGAATGACTGAAACCAACTCGTGGGCACCCCGTCCAGCCGAGGAAAGCGAGCCTGTTGAGCACGCACTTCTTTCAAGTACACACGAAGCGACGAGAGGGGCAGACGGGCTGCATCTCGCCATGACTGTCGCGGCGGGATGAGCACACGCGGAGAAAGCCGCGTGCCGTCGGAATCGAGAAAGCGCGCGCTGGCTCGCACGTTCCACGGGACTTCGTACTCGGCCATGATCTCGCGCACGCGGGTGTACGCGGGTGTCAGGATCGTTGCGCCGAGTTCGTACGTGCGACCGCGATGATGCATGGTCAAACACTTGCCGCCGACCGATGACCCTGCCTCGAGCACTACCACGTCGTTTTGGCCCAGTTTACGAAGGGCACGTGCAGCAGCCAGACCCGAAGCACCCGCGCCGATGATGGCGATACCCTTACGTTCAGTCATACCCTCAATCGTGCCATTCCACTCGCGGCCGCGAATACGATTTAAGGATAGCCTTCGTCACTTCCGAAGGTGCCCATGCGCGGTTCACGCATACCCGCCGACAAGGTAAGGTGCGGGCAGCAGTGTGGACGCATCTCGCCCCTGCCGAGAGGTCGATTCCAACGCGGACGACCACCGGATCGCGTCGACTCCTACGCCTCGCGCTGCTGCCGAAAGCGCTTCAACTTGAGCATGCGCCCCGCAGCTTCGACCTGGGAAACGAGCACGTCGAAATCACCCTTCGCCGTGAACGCTCCGTCGAACCTGTACTGCTTATACGACAGGGCGACCTGGCGATCGCTGGTGTACAGGTAGAAGAGCACGATGGTGCTCGGATCGACCTGTCTGCGCAGGCGCAACAGCGCCTCGGCGCCGTCGACTTCAGGCATGTGAAAATCGATGATGACCAGGTCCGACTGCCCAATAAGCCCGACCGCTTCGCTGAGTCGGAGGGCCGTCTGCACCTTGTGCCCCGCCGCAGTGAGTACGCGCGAGGCCTCCGATAGCAAGGCCTCGCTATCGTCCAGGTAGACGATGCGTAGCCCGCGTTCGGCATCCCAGTTCACTCATCCAGCGTACCGCGCTACCCTTCGGCTTTCTATACGAAACGGATCTCGATCCGCTCGCTCGGAGCGTAAGGGCTTCAGTGCGACCAGGCCCGGCTGGTCGGAGAGCAATGGAGGCTGCGATGGCTTCATGAAACTTCGTAAGTCGTGAAGCGGGTGCCATCTCTACCTGGGTTTGACGGGACTCAACGCCAGCTGATTGTGCCCTGCAACCGGCTGAGCTCGAAACTGCCGCTGCGTCCCATGGGGACGGCGCGCGCATCGACAGTTGGGGCGACGGCACCGGCCGCCGTGATCACGATGTCCACGTAGCCGTCGCAAATGCCGAGCATCCAGTCGGATAGCAAGCTGGGGACGCCCCGGAACTCGAACTTCACGGCATTGGAGCTGGACTCACTCACGCTGACGTCGATGAAATCGACGTACTTGCCCACCAGGCTCGGCAGTCGGGCACCGATCAAGCGCGTCGATGCCAGGCGCAACAGAACGCGATAAATGCCATTCATGTCGGCCGTGGCCTGGAGTCGCGAGCGCATGGCGACGAACTCACGAAAACCCTGATTGAGCACACGTGCGCAGACCACGCCGGCACACGCCAGCGGCAAGACGTCGAACTGGCTTATCACCAGGAACGTTTGCGAGAAGTAGTCACGCATGGAAGGCGACAGCTCCGCCATGAAGGCCTCGGTGCTGCCCGGAAAGTTCTCAGCAACCCATGCCATGTGGCCCGCATAAGCCGTACCCTTGACAAGGAACGGTGACTCGCCAGGTTCGCAGGGTGGGGTTTCTTGCAGGCGACGATGTGCGTCCAATCCACTCATGATGCACGAACCCCGGGCGAAAGGAACGAAGTTTCCCACGCATGCAAGACGGCTAGCTGGGATGGGGCGACCAGGGCCTGCTGGTAGGAGTGGATAGGACGCTGGCGCCTTGCGACGCCCAGGCTCAGAAGGCCGTGTGCTGGCTCAGTTTCCTAGCTTGAAGCCGGCACTACCCTTGGCTTCGGCTTTGATCGTCGGGGGCTTGAGCTTGATGCTGGCGCCCGCACCCGCGCCGGCTTTCAGCCTCGCCTGGGCGCTCGCTGCCGCCTTGCTGGTGGCGTCTGCCTGAGCCTTGGCTTTCGCTTTCATGTCCGCTGCCATCTTCGTATTCGCCTTCGCCGAGCCACTCACCTTTGCCTTCACGCTGGGCAGCCCGACCTTCACGGCAAGCCGTCCCTTGAGGTCAGGCATGGCTGCGTCTGCCTTGAGGGCTGCGTCGGCCTTGAAGCCTGCGCGCGCCTGAGCCGAAGCCTTGAGGTTGGGTGGCGAGAGTTGGATCTTTTGACCGAGGACGATGCCCCACTTGGCCTTGAGCTGACCACGCGCTGAGGGCGCTCGCACCGCAAACACCGGCGTGATCTTACCCGTGACGTGACCACCCAGGATGGCCTCGCACTTCATGTTCGGAGGACGGACCCAGAACGCAAGCTTGCCTCGTGGAGCCTTCGCCTTGAACTTGACGTTGCTATTCCATCCCATGCTGGGCGCCGCGATCCAGACCGCCCTCGCCGTGGCAGTGAAAGCCGGCTGCGGGGGCATGAAGGCCTTGAATTTGAGCTTCGCGTGCGCCTTCGCGGACAGCTCGGGCGGGGTCACACTGGCATAGAACTCAGGTACGACGATGCCCACGAACTGGGCGTGAGCCCGGCCTACAGGGTGATGCACGTAGTATTGAAAGCGTAGGGGCTCGAAGTATACCGCGGCCGTCGCGTCGAAGCGCTTCGGCCAAAGCACGGAGGCCCGCACGCGGGGCTCGAGGCTGGCCCACGCGACGACCTCGGGATGCCGCAGGTATAGCTCCGAGGCGAGAGCTGCGTGCGCCGCGTAGGCGTGGGTCAGAAACTCCAGGCGCAGGCCCGTGAGAAACGATGCATCGATCGCAAGGACGGCATCGGGGAGACGCGCCTCGTAGCCCGCGCTGTCGTTCGCACTTGCCTGCGCTGACGCCTGCGCTTCGAACGCCGCAACCTGCGTGCCGAGCTCAGCGAGCGCCGCGTAGGTCGCATCGAGCTCGACGGACAGGGTGGCCATGGCGTTCGCATGCGCCTCAGCAACCGCCGCCAGGTCGATACCTGTCTCGGCCTGGACGCGCCACGCGCCCCAATCGTCGACCGGCCACGGCGTCGCCGCGGCGAGTGCACCCGCGGACGAGATCTCCACCGCGGCACTCTGTTCTAGGGTGATGGGAGCGTCGAACGCGGCAGCTCCTGCGACCTCCACGGCACCGGACTCGACGCCCACCCGAGCATCACCATCCGCTGCGACGCCGACACCGAACGCAGTGCCCTTGGTGGCGATCACCGCGGCCGGGGTAAACACCAGGAACGGGCCCTCGCCGGGCGCGCGTGGGGTCACGCTGAAGCGTGCGACTCCCATGAGTAGCGCAGCGGAAGACGCTGGGTCGGCCGTCGCGATGCGGCTACCGATGGCCAGAGTCGACAACTCGGCCAACTCCGCCGTGCTCTCGTCCGCGAACAGGACGGTCGCTTGCGCGCCCTCTCCGGCACGCAGCTGGTCTCCCAGGTAGAGTGCGTCGTCCCGTTTCAGGCCGACGAAGCTTTCCTCGCCCAGGCGACGCACTTGAACCTCGCCCCGGACTGCCGCCAGCACGGCCGCAGCGCCTTGGGCCTGCAGCACGGGACCGGGCTGTACTCCCACCTGTGCGATGAGCGCGTCAGGGGCAGCTTGGGCGGTGCCCACGGCGTGTTCGCTGTCTTCAAGCGCCCCTGCGCCCGCGTTTCCATCCTCGCCGTGGCAGCCGCCCAGCAGAGATGATGCGACGGAGAGCGTGACGATCATGCCTCGCATGCTTTGTTTCTTTGTCATGGGCGGCATTGTCCTGCCGGACGTAGGAGGATTCCTAGAGCCAGGACAGGATACAGTGTCCCTTGCCCCCACAAGCACACCTCACCTACACGGCAGGATCGCCAAAGATCGTAATGGAGTCGCGGACTCCATACTGGATCGGGAGATGCATCACGAGGTAGCTAGGATGTTTCGCTCCTGCTTGTAGCTGCGAGCGAGCTTTCAATTTGGTTCTTGCGAATCGTCGCTCTGTCGCAAGCGGACTATGTGCGAGCCTGTTTTTGGCATACCATCGGTGCATGTCGTCACAGCCGACGCAGGTCCTATTGTTCGACGACAGCAAGCTAGTGCTTGATGAGATCGCGCTGGCGTTGATGTCCCGTGGCTACCAGGTCACGACCGCGCTGACGATCAGTGAAGCGTGCGCGAAGGTGCTCAACGCCGACATCGTCGTCATCGACTATCACATGCCGGAGATGCACGGCGCTCACGCTCTCACCATGCTGCGACCGATCGCTCAGCGCGCGGGCAGACTGACGCTGTTCTACTTGTACACGGCGGATCGGGAGCTCGCCCTCAAGTTCAAAACCCTGGGTTTCGATGGTGCGTTCACCGAGAAGGGCACCGTGTCGGCCTTGCCCGACCAGCTGGCTGCCGCCACGCGCATGCTCAGCCTGCGTCGCTTCCGAGAGCAACGCAACAGCACCTGATCGGCTCCGCGAAGGCTGGAAGTCAGGGAGCGATTACGCGACGCGCCACGAGTTGCGCCCGTGTCCCACGTCGTTATCGGCGGATGCCGGGAACATCTCGACTCGCGTGCCGTTGCCGACCTTGCTGAACACCTGAATGTTGTAGCCCACCTTGCTCAGCTCCTCGCGCACTGCGGCCATGCCCATGCCGCGGCCCGCGATGGCGCCCGCGTCTTGGGCGGTGGAGAGACCTGCGGCGAACAGCAACTGGGAGACCGGCAGCGTCGGGTCGACGCCGGCGTCGCGCGCGGCATTGCGCAGCTTCGCCTCGCTCAGACCAGCCCCGTCATCCTCGACGGAGATGCGCACTCCTCCCGGTCCCTCCTGGCACCTCAGGCGCAGCACCGCTTGGTCGGGCTTACCCAGATCTCGGCGCTGCTCGGTCTGCTCGATCCCGTGGGCCACGGCGTTGCGCACCAAGTGACCAAGTACGCCGCCGAGCACTTCCCCGAGCTGGGGGGGGACCGGCTGCTCTCGACCTTCGACGACCACATCGATGCGCTTCTTCTGCGCCGACGCCCACTCCGCCACGGCACGCGGCAGGCGTTGGGTGCTCTCGCCGAACGGGCGAGAGGCCAGCTTGGCCACCGCTTGACGAACCTCCGTCGCAGCCCTGGAGTCGTCCTCGATCAAGGTGCACACCGCGCGCAGTTGCGACTTGCTCACCGTCACCTGGTCCAGGATTGCGTCGCCGATCGGGGAAACCTCGACGAGTCGGGCGCGTGCCTTGTCGAGCTGCGCGCTGGCTTGGCGCAGCTCGTCTTCGAGGCCTGCGGGGGCTTCTTCGCCCCCCGGCGCGTTGAGCACCGTCTTGCGGAGTGGAGACAGGATGTCTTCGATGCGCGCGCAGACTTCCGAAAGCTCGAGCAGCTGGAACGTGCTCGCTTCGCCTTTCACGGTGTGGACGTGCTGGAAGGCGAGAGCGACGTCGCTAGGACTCAGCTTCTTGCCACCGAGCAAGCTTGCTCGCGTCTCCTCGAGCCGGCGCTGGGAGACTTCCAAGAACTGCAACATAAGGTGGGATCCGCCCGCAACCATGCGGCGCAGGTCGTCAACTTCGCGCTGGTGGGCAGCGTCGCGAGCCTTTGCCTCCGCCTGCATGCGCATGCGCTCGGTGTCGTCGTTCACGAGGAGCATGATGCGTTCTAGCCGTCCGTTTTGCCCGACGACGGGACGCAGCTCAAGGTCCAGGAATTGGCGCTGCCCATCGGGGCCGAGCCGCTCCACACGCGTGGGCGCGCACTGTACCAAGTGCTGCCAATCCTGCATCGACGACTCGAACGCGAGCTCGGCAAAGCTCTCGAATGCCTCGCGGTTGCCCGTCGTGTCATCGCAGCCTTCGAACAGCAACTCGGCGATGTCGGCCCGATCGAGGCGTTCCCGCCCGAAGATCTTATGGGCCCGCGACGATACGGAGGTATCGACCTTTCGTGTCGCGTCGAAGGTCAGAACGCCCTGGGTCATACTCTCGAACAACTGCTCGAGCCGGTCATGCATCTGCTTCAGCTCGAACGTTCTGCGCTGAAGCATGTTCACGGCGTAGTTTCTGATGTCCGTGGAGATGTGCGAGGCGAGGTAGCCGAAACCCACCGTGAAAATGGCCTCTGCGACGCGCTTGGTTTGGATCTTGTCCGGCGTGCCCGCGGCCGGAGGGACCAGGTGCATGCGCTCGGCTGCGTACAGCCCGAGCACCACGAGGACCGACAGCCAGGACCACACTACGGCCGTGCCCTTA
>JBKJIA010000379.1:0-9363 GCA_046598735.1 Polyangiales bacterium | reverse complement strand
CTCGACCCCTGCTTTGACTGCCGCTCGATGATCCGCGCTGCTCGATTCTCGGACGATGCAGATGGGGTGGGTCATTTTTCACGAGCACACCCGGGTCATTTCTCGCGAGCGGTGAAGCTGAGCCGTGATCACTGAGTTGGCGTGCATCGCTCGAACAGGTAGAAAGCTCCTTCGGCATTCACGACATGGTACCCAGCGGCACCCATCGCTGCCCACTCTTCACCCATGGGGCCCTGTTCGCGATCCTCTGGCACCTCAGGACCGCCCGCGTCCTGCAAGTAACGCCAATCGCACCGCTCACTGGGGGCCGCAGCGTTCGCAGCGGGAAACACCACGGGCCGCACGGCCGCGCCTACGCAAGCCGCGCACAACAACGAGAAAGCCAACCATCCATTACGCATTCATCGCCTCCGACCTTGTTGAGTGTTTCGTCTACTTTGTGCGCATCTCTTGCCGTACCGACCAATCGTCGACCATCCCCGGCCCATCCTAGGGGAGGAGTGGCAAATGGCCGATAAACTGGCGCGGCGACCGACATTAGTCCGTCAAGCGCCGAAAAGAGAACGACACAGTGAACGACTCCCTAGAACCGCGCGGTGCAGACTTGCCAACGGCGGCGGCTCGCAAGCACTCGTTCACCGCAGGGTCAGCAGGTGCCCCGCGGACGACTACCACTCGCCTCTCGGCGCTGCAGCCTGAGTCGGTTGGAAGTCGCACGCCGTCGCAGACGCTCTGCCTCTCCGGCTCTGCTTGAGCCTCCAAAACGCGACCGGCTTTTAGATTGAGTACAAAGCGAACCTGCAAGAGGTCCCGATCCCTGGGCACGCATCGCCCCACCTCGCGCGTAAGGTCCCGCATGAGGGAGAGAACCCCCTGCTTCAACCGATCGCCCTCAGCAGGAGGGTGTCCCGCGACGTGAGCGCAGGCTGCAGAGGCGAATGAGAGCAGCGCAGCAAACAGGGACGCGAGGACGCGGTAACGCACGATGACCTCTCACTCCGGCGACGCAGGAGCGGCGTCAAAAGTGCACAACGTCAAACGGCGACCGAGTTCCCTCAGTCGCCGTTCTTCATGTTGGTTGCGGGGGCTGGATTTGAACCAACGACCTTCGGGTTATGAGCCCGACGAGCTACCAGGCTGCTCCACCCCGCGCCGTCTTTATGGAGCGGAACCCCGTACCTGTCAACGTCGGGCGGGCGGTTTTCTACCCTTCGGCAATGCTTTGTTCTCTTTCGATGGCAGTGCTTCTGCCGCGGCCTTGCCGAGGTACGTGCGGTAAAGGATGTAAACCTCGTCTTCGTGCAGCGGACGAAGCTGTCCGGGGCGCAGGCCTTCGCTTGAGATGCCTGCGAAGCTCATGCGCGTTAGGCGCATCACGCGCGATCCGACGGCTTCGAGCATGCGATGGATCTGTCTGTTCTTGCCCTCGGTGATCGAGATCTCGAGCCAGGCTTTGCCGTCCTCGTCTCGAAGATGAGTCGCGCGCGCGGGCTGGGTTTTGTAACCGTCATCGAGCGTCACGCCCGAGCGCAGGGCGTTGATCATCTTGTCGGTAACCTGCCCTGCGAGCTTTGCGACGTAGGTCTTAGGAACTTCATGTGATGGATGCAGGAGCGCTTGGGCCAAATCGCCATCGTTCGTGAGCAGCAGTGCGCCGCTGGTATGAAAATCAAGCCGGCCGATTGGATACACGCGCTCGGGGATATCGCCCAGTAGCTCCGACAAGCTCGGTCGACCCTCCGGATCGTTTAGCGTCGTCACCATCGTGCGCGGCTTATTGACCACGAAGTACACGGGCTGCTCGCGACCGATAACCTGCCCGTCCACTTCGATGCGATCGCGTCGGGCATCGGCACGTGCGCCAAGCTCTGAGACGACCTTACCGTTGACGCTCACCAGACCATCGACGATCAAGCGTTCCGCTGCGCGTCGGGATGACACACCTGCGCGCGCTAGGATTTTCTGCAAACGTTCTTCGGCCATGGCGCGGACTTAGTACAGAAGGGCCTCGCAGTCGCGAGGACTTCCGACGTGTCCGCACGCTCACGCGTGAAAAACGTGATTCATTTCAGCTGGAGGCGTCGGCGGCGCCGCTATCGGTATCGGGCGGGCGACGCAGGATCATATCGCGATCCCAACGATCGACTTTACCGTCTCCGTCCAGATCCGTGCCCATGCGCACCATGCGGCCTTCTTCGAAATACTCCCAGCGATCGGGCTGCCACTTGTCCGGGCTGCTGCGACCTTTGAGATCGCGTTCGGCGCGCAAGGGCTTGCCGCCCTCAAAGAACACCTTGCTGTCGACCTTGCCATCCGATTGCGAATCGAATTCTTGGCGCATGATCTGACCGTCCTGAAAGTACGTGATCTCGTCCATTTGGCCGTTGAAGTTGCGGTCGGCCTCTTCGCGCAATGGCCGCCCTTCGTCGTTGTAATAGCGAACGATGTCTTTCACGCCGTCGGAGTTGAGGTCGGACTCGCGACACACGAGCACAAGACGCGCGAGCGAGCCGTCCCCCACGCGCAAAAACACTTTGCGCACGTCGAGCGTTTCGTCGCCCGAGGTGTCGTATTCGCTCACTTCATGCTTGGCGTCGGACGCCGTGCAATGCGAAGGGCCGCCACTACCGTCCGATGCGCCCACAAGCGCTTTGCTGCGCTCGCTGTCGCCCGCGTTCTTGGCGCCCGGTTTGTTGCCACCGCAGGCAGAAGCCAGCGCCAGCCCCAAACACAAAAGCGTAAGGTCGCGAAGCGGCGAGCGTCGTACTCGTTGACTCATTCTCATTTGCCCTCCTGCCATTCGCCCTTGTTCGGGTCTTCGGGAGTGGTCGTTCCGGTGGCCGGTTTAGCGGCATCCGCTGGCTTTTTGGCGCTGCTTGCCGCGGGCTTCTTGCCAGCAGCCGCGGGCTTCTTGGCGGCATCGGCCGGCTTGTCGGTCGCTGCGGGTGGCGGTGCCGGGACAGCCGCAGGTGCCGTGGGATCAGGTTCGCCCATGCCGTCTGCGGCACCGCCCGTGGTCTCTGAGGGCATCGCCGGTAACGTCGATGGTGGCGCGGCCGGCTGGGGCAGCGACGTGCCATCGCAGCTGATCGGCTTGTCTTTCTGATCGGTGACGCCGACCGCGGCTTCGTTGCGATCCGATTGACCATCCCCGTTGCTGTCGTAGCGAATCTCGCTCAGCGCGCCGTCCTTGAACAGCTCCCACTTCTCGGGCTTGCCGTCGTTGTTTTCGTCGTACTTGATCTCCGCCAGCTGCCCGTCGGCATAGGCTTCCCAAGTATCCACGCGACCGGGTTTGCGACGCGCGCGCTCCGCCCGATCGACGAGCGGGCCCTTGCACCACATCCAGGTATCCACGAGGCCGTCGAAGTTGGTGTCGAGCTCTTTGCGTTCCATGACGCCGTTCACATAGAAAGCTTGCTGGTCGAGCCGGCCATCGAAATCGTAGTCGTGCTGCTCGAAGCGCACGCCTTTGCCGTCGTCCGCGTAGAAGCGGTACACGTCGATCTGGGCATCG
The DNA here is from genome assembly GCA_046598735.1 of Polyangiales bacterium. Classification (GTDB taxonomy): domain Bacteria; phylum Myxococcota_A; class Polyangia; order Polyangiales; family DASUME01; genus DASUME01. Next base: position 5,846 of record JBKJIA010000379.1, on the reverse strand, counting down.
AAATTCATGTCGATTTCGGTGCAGGCGCGCTTGCCCTTCGCGAGCACATGGCGGATGTCGGGCTTGCCGTCGTTGTTGACGTCGACCGTGTGCCCGTCGCCTTTGCATTCCTGCTTGGCAATGGGAACAGGAACGTCTCTGCGCCCAGCAGCCGTGGTACCGGCCGCGCCAGGCTTATCGCCGCACGCCGATGACAACACCATCGGTAACAGCACTAGCAACGACGTATGCCCTGCGAATGCGCGCAGACGCTTGTGCTCCATAAGCATCACTCGAGTTGGCCCCTTCCCTCGTACCGGCGGAGCATACGTGTGACCCCGCCCACCTAGCAAGGCAAGCCTCCACCGAACGCATCCGCTGCTCCTCGCGGAAGCATTGCAAGAACGCTTGTCCGGGCCCTGGCCATGATTGACATCACGTATGATGGCACGTAGGTTCACCGCGTTTCGTCGTCGCGGGCTGAGCCGGACACGACTGCCGGCAGCCGGAACGAACTGGCCCGGAACGACCCTTGGCAGAAGCGCGGAAGCAGCGATGGCCCGCAAGAAGATCTCGACGACCATTTACATCACGCCCGAGCAGAACGACCAACTCAAGGTCCTGCACGAGCGCACCAAAGTGCCTGTCGCGGTATACATACGTGAAGGCATCGATCTCGTACTCGATCATCACCGTGAAAAGCTGCCGGGCCAGCTCACGCTTGAGGTTGCGAGCGATAAGAAGCGTTGAACGCACTGGCTGGATGCATGTCTACTGATCCTTCTCTCATTCGTAACTTCTCGATCATCGCGCACATCGATCACGGCAAGAGCACGCTCGCTGATCGGCTTTTGGAGTTCACCGGCACGGTGAGCGATCGGGAAAGCAAGCACCAGTTCCTCGACAACATGGACCTGGAGCGCGAGCGCGGCATCACGATCAAAGCGCAGGCGGTGCGCCTCGCATACAAGGCGGACGACGGGAAGCTGTATCAGCTCAACTTGATCGACACGCCTGGACACGTGGACTTCTCATACGAAGTGTCGCGTTCGCTTGCCGCGTGTGAAGGCGCGTTGCTCGTCGTCGATGCCTCGCAAGGCGTCGAAGCGCAGACACTGGCGAACGTGTATCTCGCGATGGAAAACAATCTCGAGATCATCCCCGTCTTCAATAAGATCGATCTGCCGGGTGCCGATGTTGATCGCGTGCGTCGCGAAGTCGAAGAAGTGATCGGGCTCGATTGCGAATTTTCGGTCGCGGCTAGCGCCAAAGCGGGCATCGGCATCAAAGAAATTCTCGAAGCCGTCGTGAAGCGCATACCGCCTCCGAAGGGCAAGCCCGATGGCCCCCTGCGCGCGCTCATATTCGACAGCTGGTACGACACTTATCGCGGCGCGATGGTGATGATTCGCGTGTTCGACGGAACACTCAGCCTTGGCCAACGTTTCAAGATGATGGTCACCAAGGCCGACTACGAGGCGACCGAGCTAGGCGTCAACGCACCCTTCCCGCGCAAAGTCACCGAGCTCGGACCAGGCGAGGTCGGTTTTGTCGCAGCCAGCATCAAGTCTGTTCACGACACCAAGGTTGGCGACACGCTTACGGACCTGCGCAAGCCTGCGACCGAGCTGTTGCCGGGCTTCAAAGAAGTGAAGCCCATGGTGTTCTCGGGCATTTTCCCGACGGACAGCGACAAATACGGCGAGCTGCGCGAAGCACTCAACAAGCTGCATTTGAATGACGCCGCGTTCGTATTCGAGCCGGATACGTCGGCTGCGCTCGGCTTTGGTTTTCGCTGCGGCTTCTTAGGCTTGCTGCACATGGAAGTGGTGCAAGAGCGTTTAGAGCGCGAGTACAACCTCGATTTGATCACCACCGCGCCGAGCGTGGTCTACAAAGTCGTGCGCAAAGATGGCACGGAGCTTTGGATTGAGAACCCGTCCAAACTACCTGACCTCGTGTACGTCGATCACATCGAGGAACCTTACTTTAAGGTGTCCATTCACGTGCCCGCGGAGTTCGTGGGGGCGGTGCTCAAGCTTTGTCAGGACAGGCGCGGCACGCAGATCGGCATCCAGTACGCATCCGAAACGCGCGTGATCATTTCTTACGAGCTGCCACTCGGCGAAGTGTTGTTCGACTTCTACGACAAGCTCAAGAGCGGCACCAAGGGCTACGCGTCCATGGATTACGAGCTTATCGGCTATCGCGAAGACAACCTCGTGAAGCTCGACATGATGGTGAACGGCGAGACCATCGATGCGTTGAGCGCGATCGTGCATCGCGACAAGGCCAACATCATCGGCAAGCAGCTGGCGGCGAAGTTGAAAGAGATCGTGCCGACTCAAATGTACGAAGTCGCGATTCAAGCCGCGATCGGCGGCAAGATCGTGGCGCGTGAGACCGTCCGGGCGATGCGTAAGGACGTGACCGCAAAGTGCTACGGCGGTGACATCACGCGTAAGCGCAAGCTGCTCGAGAAGCAAAAAGAAGGCAAAAAGCGCATGAAGTCGGTCGGCTCGGTCGACATCCCGCAGGAAGCCTTCCACGCGATCCTGAAGCTCGACTAACGCTCGCAGGCGAGAGCTTCGCGCGTTACGAACAGTAAGGTCTATCTTACTCGCTTGCCGTCTCGCTGCGCGTGGCGCGACGGGCCAGATGCGCGCGAAAGATCAGCACGAAGATGATGCCCGCCAGCGTGCCCAACCCGTCGGCGGCCAAATCTTCGATGTCTGCGCTGCGTCCGGGCACGAACGCTTGATGCAGCTCGTCGAGCAAGCCGAAGCCCGTGGCGAACAACCAGGCGCTCAGCGCACCCCGAAAGGCGCGGCCGGGCCAGGTGAGCGCGACGGCATGAGCAAAGCACGTGCCGAGCGCGGCGTACTCTACGAAGTGCACGCCCTTGTCGCGCCACGGGAAAATCTCGATCGGCAACGCGACTTGCTGCGATGAGAGCCACCAGATCAGCAGCATGTAGAGCAGGGCCGGCAGCCAAGCGAGCGTCAGGCGAGTCGAGCGCTGCATCGCAACTTACGCAGACAGTAAGGGTAGCCGGATGGCGACACGCTTGGCCACGCGCGTCTTGTTAGGCGAGCCGCCCTTGGCCACGCCATGCAGCGAGTGTTTGTAGGCTTCCACGATTTCGGCGTCGACCATTTGGCCGCGCGGGTCGCTGCCGGCAGTCACGTCGACATGCACGAGCTCGTGACGATCACTGCGGCCTGTGTAGCGATCGGCATGCGAGGCATCTGCTGTTTCGAGCAACACGCGTTGCGTAGTGCCTACCAGCGAGCTGAGGTTGGCAGTCTGTTGTGTGGCGACGACTTCGAACAAGCGGGCCAAGCGTTCATCTTTTACTTCTTCAGGCACATCGTCGTCGAGCTTGAGCGCGGGGGTGAATGGGCGCGGGCTGTATTTGAAGCCAAAACATGCGACAAAAGCGGCCTCGCGCACCAGCGTGAGCGTGGCTTCGAAGTCTTCGTCGGTTTCGCCAGGGAAGCCTACGATCATGTCCGTAGACAAAGTAAGACCGGGCACTGCCGCTTTGAGCTTGTTGATGCGCGTGAGGTAATCGGCGGCGGTGTAGCGGCGCAGCATGCGCTTGAGCATGCGATCGGAGCCGGATTGCACTGGCAAATGCACGTGTCGTGGCAAGACCGTAAGGTCCGCGTGCGCTGCGATCAGCGCATCCGTAAGATGGCGTGGATGAGGCGACGTGTAACGCAACCGTAAGAGGTCGGGGACTTCTGCAGCGATGCGGCGCAAAAGCTGGGGGAATTCGCTGTCGCCCTCGCCCTGTCCGCCTGAATGCCATGAGTTGACGGTTTGACCGAGCAGCGTGACCTCGCGTACTCCGCCTGCGACCAAGCGCGCCACTTCGGACACGATTTCGTCGGCTGCGCGATAACGCTCAGGTCCGCGCGTGTAGGGCACGATGCAATACGTGCAGCGCTCGTCGCAGCCCTTCATCACCGTCACGAACGTGGTGACCTCGCGCTCATGCGTGCGCGGCCGGGCAACCAAAAATTGCGGGCCTTCCATGTCGAACACGGTGCGCGAAATCGGCGGGCCGCCGTTGCGAACATGCGCCACGAGCGCCGGTAGCTCAGGGATGTTGTCGGGGCCGATCACCACATCGAGATGCGGCACGTGACGGAGCAGCTTTTCGCCCTCTTGTTGCGCCACACAACCTGCCACCACGAGCACCAAGTCGGGCTTGATCGACTTGAGCTCCTTGTACGTGCCGACCGCGCTGCGCAGCTTCATCTCGGCTTTTTCGCGTACGCTGCAGGTGTTGAACACGATCACGTCCGCAAGCGAGGGCTCGTCGGTCGCTTCGTACCCGTGATCGTGGAGAACCTCTTCGATTCTTCGCGAATCGTGGACGTTCATTTGGCAACCGAAGGTCTGGACTAAGTAGCGCTTCACAACCGGCGGCTTCTAGCACGCTCTTCTGCTTGGCCCCACCATCGAGCGGCTGCTTGCTAGAACGTGGTCTACGTCACGCTTCAGCCGCTAATGCGGCGCGCGGCATGACGGAGCGTGGCCAAGTCGTATACGGGCAGCGCCAAATCGAGGAACGGGCGATAGCGGCCCATGGCGCAATCGATGGAAGACCAGGCCGCTTCCGGCTCTGGATGCAGCCATAGGACTCTTGAAACGCGCTCGGAGATGCCCTGGAGAAAGCGCTCGCCCGCGCCAAAGTGGTGGACGCGCGCATCGCCGATCACGAGCAGCGTGGTGCGGCTGTCTAACGCTTTCTCGAAGCGCGTGGAAAACTGGGCCAGCGCGTTCGCGTAGTGACTATTGTCGGCAACGTTGACGATGGCCCCCATCGTCGCAAGCTCGATGGCGCGCTGAGCGGTCTCGCGGCGAAAGATCGCGGTGGCTTCGCCTACGTCGCTTACGAACATGAAGCTGCGGCAATCCTGGAAGAGCCGTTGTACCGCGTGCACGAATAGTAAGGTAAAGCGGGCGCTGTGCCGTACCGATTCCGAAATGTCGCAAAGTACGACCAATTTGGCCCGCCGTTTGCTGCGATGACGATGTACGGGCGTCATGGGGACGCCGCCCGTGGCAAGGCTTGCCCGCAACGTGCGACGCATGTCCAAGCGTCCGCGGCGCGCCCGACGTGCGCGTACCATGGCGCGGCCAACCAAGCGTTCCCCTAGGCGCTGGACTTCACGTTCGACGTTGCGCACTTCGTCCGGATCGAGCTGCGCGAAAGGTACGTGATCGTTCGAACCATCGATGCCTTGCGGACGTACGGCGCGCTTGATGTGCTCGCGCGCGCGGCCACGCATGTTCGCAAGCTCGTCGCTCAGCGCATCCGTCAACAGGTCACCACGGGCACCGAGCGCGTCACGCAGACGACTGCGCAACGAAGCCAGTGAATTCTCCGCACGCGGGATACCGGCCGCATCGAGCAGGCGCATCGCAAGAAAGCCTGTGCGCGCGGGATCCTGGGCGTGGGTCAAATCGATGTGGGCGCGAGCGAGATCGAGTAAACGGTCGATGCTGTGCTCGCCGCCCATCACGGCGGACCACACTGAATCCGTGCGCGTGGCACGGGCTGTCGCGTGGAGCAGGCTACGCAGGCTTGCAAGCTCGTCGTCGGAAAAGCCTGCGGCCGCCAGTCGCACGTAGAGGTCCGCGTGAGTTGCGCCCCGCGCTGCGAAATAGGCGTCGAATATGCGAGAAAACAATGCGCGATCGGCCCGGTCTTTGGCGAGCACGCAGGTGAGCGCAAGCTTCACGTCCTGCCGGTCGGACAGGCCCGTTGCGAGTAGGCTGCGCACCGCATACAAGGCTCCGGCCGGCGAAACACGCAGCCCTGCCCGCCTCGCCGTTGCCAAGAGCTCGCTGAG
>JBKJIA010000283.1:0-3117 GCA_046598735.1 Polyangiales bacterium | reverse complement strand
GAGGCCGTGCTTGGACGCACGCTCAACAAGGACTCCTTTCGGCGCAAGATGCTGGCTTCTGGTGAGCTCGAAGCCACAGGCGAACACCAGGCAGACGTCGATCATCGACCTGCGGAGATGTACCGGTTCTCGAAGCGCTCCGCGGTGTGAAGGACACAATATGCCCAGCGAATCACCCACCATGCAGGCCATCGTTCGAACAGCAACGGGCGTCGAGCTTCAGCGCATCCCGCGTCCGCGCATTCGTGGGGATTTCGAGGTGCGCGTGCGCGTCGCGCGAGCGGGACTGTGCCGCACGGACCTCCACGTGGCCTTCGGTCGACTCGCTTGTTCCACGCCGCGCGTGCTGGGACACGAGGTCTCGGGCACTGTACTTGATGTCGGCGCGCGAGTGTCGTGCGTGGCCAAGGGCGCACGCGTCGCGCTCGAACCGATGCTTGCCTGCGGCGTCTGCCCCGGCTGCGATCGTGGGGAGGGCTGTCTCGCGCCGCGCATGATCGGCGTCGACCTGGACGGTGGCTTTGCGGAGGAGCTCCTAGTGCCGGAGGTGGCGGTGCATCGAGTCTACGACGCGATGTCGTTCCAGCGTGCCGCGTACGTTGAGCCCGTGGCGGCGACCCTGTCCGTGATCGCCGCGGGAGTGTCGCGGGATGCGCTCGGCGCGGTCGTCGGGCGCGGACGCATCGCCGAACTGACGCGACGAGTGCTCGAAGCCCGAGGATTTGCCGGAGTCACGGTGCGTGAGCCGGAGGAGCTCGAATCCGCGGAGGGGCAGCTGGCCTGGGCAATCGAAACCACTGGCTCTGCGTCAGGGCTCGCAGCCGCCATGCGTGCGCTGCGCCGGGGCGGGACCTTGATCATCAAGAGTCGGCCGCCCGCGCCCGTACCGGTAGACCTGGCACTCGCCGTGAGGCGTGACCTCCACATGCGTGCGGTAGGCTACGCGCCGTTCAGCGAAGCCATTGACTTGCTCGCATGCCCAGGCTTCCTCGTCGAGGACCTGCTTGGGGACAGCTACCCTCTCTCCGCATACGCCGAAGTTTTCGAGGGCGCTGAGCGGGGCGAGGCAACGAAGGTGTTCTTCGCACCAAACGCGGAGAGCGACTGATGTGCGGTATCGTCGCAGTGCGGTCCCAACGAGCCCTCCCGCCTGGGTCCTTCGAGCGTGCCCTCGACGCGCTCCATCATCGCGGTCCTGATGGTCGTGGAACCTACCGATCGATCGATGGGCAAGTGATGCTGGGCCACACACGACTCGCGGTGGTCGCCCCAGAGCACGGCGCACAACCGCTGACGAGCGAAGACGGGCGCGTCGTTGCGGTCGTCAACGGCGAGTTTTACGGCGACGATGTGCTCAGGCGCGCGCTCGAAAAGCGTGGCCATAGATTTCGTTCAGGGAGCGACAGCGAGCTGCTGGTTCACCTCTACGAAGACTACGGCACGTCATGCGTTCACCACCTCCGGGGCGAGTTCGCGTTCGTGCTCTGGGATGCGTCACAACAGCGGCTCGTCGCCGGGCGCGACCGCTTTGGCATCAAGCCGCTCGTGTACACGGAGCATCCGCTTGGCCTTCTGATCGCTTCCGAAGCGAAAGGCCTGTTCGCGTTGGGCGTAACTCCTGCCTGGGATCACCACTCGTTCGAGCATGCCTTGACCCACCAATACCTTCCTGCGGAGCGAACTCTGTTCCGCGGAGTGCATCATCTACCGCCAGGACATCTTCTCATTGCTGAGGGGGAAGGACGGCCACGCCTCGAACGCTACTGGGATCTCGACATGCCGGAGGACGAAGTTGCCGTAGATGCTGGCGAGGCTGCGGCAATGGTTCGCGAGACTCTGGAAGAGGCCGTGCGACTGCGACTGCGCGCAGACGTTCCGGTAGCATTTCACCTTAGCGGAGGCATCGATTCGGCATCGATTATCGCGCTCGCGGCACGCCATACAACCGCGCCAATTCATGCATTTTCCGTAAGCTTTGGGTATCCCCCGTACGATGAGGCTGCACTGGCACAGGAGGTCGCCGATAGCCTTGGTGCCACCCTGCACGTTGTGGAGGTGGACCAGGACGCGATCGTCGACGCGCTCTCCGATGCCGTCTTCTACGGCGAGGGCCTGTGTATCAACGGCCAGCTGCCGGCCAAGTTCCTCCTGGCGCGCGCCATTCATGATCACGGCTTCAAGGTCGTGCTTTCCGGAGAGGGCGCAGACGAAGGCCTACTTGGCTACGCGCACCTCGGGCGGGACCTGTTGGCATCACGAAAGCACGGCCTCAGCGCACAAGAGCGCTCGCGTCTCGACGCCCTTGACCCAACCCAGCTTGGCGTGATGTTGCCGCAAGGCGAAGTCGCCGACCTGGTAGCCGTGCGTGAGGCCCTCGGCTTCGTGCCAACATTTCTCGCGGCCAAAGGCGCCACAGGCGTCCACTGCATGCGCTTACTTCGCGACGACCTTGAACCTAATGGTCTGCGCTGCGCCGCGTTTGTTCGACTTCTATCCTCCCTCGACATCGCGGGCCAACTGCGCGGGCGTGCCCAAGTGCTGCAGTCCGCATACCTCTGGACCCGCCTGGCGCTGACCGGGTACATACTCCGTACACTGGGAGACGGGACCGAGATGGCCGCGTCGGTCGAGGGACGCACCCCATTCCTCGATCACGTTCTGTTTGAACGACTCAGGGATCTTCCCATCGCCTTGAAGATCCAGGACGGCAACGAGAAGCACGTACTTCGCGAGGCCATGCGCGGGCTCTTGCCTGAGGGTGTTCGAACGCGTCGCAAACACCCTTTCTTGGCGCCTCCCATCACGCGCTTTCAGTCGTCGCGCGTCCGCGAGTACGTGCTCGACCTACTCGCGGGAGCGCCGCTTTCGAACCTGCCTCTGCTCGATCCAGGAAAGGTAAGACGGTTCGCGGAGCGCAGTCTGCGAGGTGACCCAACGGAACAGGCAGCCGCAGAGCCTGTCCTGATGACGCTCCTCTCAGCGTGCTTGATTCAAGATCGGTTTCGCATGCAACAGGGAGGCACATGAACACCGCGCAACAACCATGGTGGTCCGAGCTCTACGTCGACCTCCTCGCCGATGTGCTGCTAGAGCGCGGGGACGCAGGCGAAGTGGCTT
>JBKJIA010000590.1:0-6260 GCA_046598735.1 Polyangiales bacterium | reverse complement strand
GGGACCGAGAGTGACCTTCACCGCGTTTGCGAGACGATCGACGCCGTCAAGGACACGCTTCTGTGCCTGCGCGCGGTAAATGATTTGCTTTGCACTCATGCCCGAATCTCCTTCGTTAACCGGCTCCCAGATAGCCTGCGCGGGCACTTCGTCAACCCGGACGGGGCCGTGGGGTCTAATTTCAGGTGAAGCGCGTGCCTCGACGTCTCGCCGTCAGCAACGCCAGCACGCTCAGACAGCTCCAAAGCGCAGTGCCAGGTCCGCCACTGCCCTCACCCAGAGCACAGCCGCCGCCGGAGCCGTTGCCTTTGGCGATAACCGGCATGGCCGTGCATGGATCCCCGCAATCAGCGCGACATAAGCTCGTAGCGGCAGGGTCGTGGCGACAAAGCTCGGCAAGTGCACTGGCAGCGTACGTAAACTCTTCCCGCGCCCCACGGCCCGCGGGTACCTTGACCATCGTCGTGCAGCTAGCGTTGTCGTTCTCGAAGTCTTGCCCACCGCGCGCCAAAATGCCCAGCAAAGCGGCCGACGCGTCGAACGCCGGCCCTCCCGAGGCGCCCCCGCTCGTATCCGAGTCGGCCACGAAGAAATCATGACGTGCCGCGCGCGGCTTGCGTACCATGGCACCCGCGTCGACTTTGAGCGGCACCCCTAAGCTTGCGCCCACGCTGATAAGATGGTCACTAACCTTAGGGGTAGCCACGCGAATGGGCACCGGCGTGCGAGACAAGGGAGCAGGCCGCGCCAGCCGTAAGAACGCATAGTCGAGCTGCATCGGGTCGGCATCGGAGGCCAAGGTTTGGTCAACGACCTCCGCGATCTCGACCACGTCCTCAGGATGTACGGTGATCTCGCCCCGCTCATTGTAAAAGTAGCCGAACACTACGGCCATCTCTTGGAGCTCAAAAATGCCGAGACAGTGAGCGGCCGTGAGGATCAAATCTCGATCGACCAATACCCCCGTGCAAAATGCGAGCGAGGGTTGGTCGGCAAATCGTTCATCGACGCATAAGTTCGCAAGCTCGCGGGCCGTGGGGCTATTGGTTGGTAAGGTCGATGAGCCCTGCTTAAACGTGTCCTTGGGCATGAGCGCAACGGCGCCACCTTCGATGCGCGCGCGTAGGACCGGCTCGGTCATCTCGAACACTTCGCGACGGTCATCGTTGGCGTAGATGATGCCGCGCGACACCACGCTCGATGGAACGCCCTGAGCGTGTGCACTAGAAAAGTACGCAGTGCCAGCTCCGACAGCGGCGACAGAGACCAGGAGCGATACGACGTGCAGGGAGAAGATAGGGCGGTTCACAGCACGGCAGCGTGCAATGTAGAATGCTGGCAGCAACACGAATTCGGGGTGAACGCACTCGCTTCGTAATCCGAGGCACCCGACTGCGCACATGATGGAATGTCCGGTGAGGAGTGACTCCAGCGAGCGGCCGGCTCGGCTGCGGCGTCTTCAACAGGATGGGCCGAGTCGGGAAGCCGGGCAGCGACCTTACGCCCGAGCGCGGGACCGTCGTCCTGCGAGTGCGTGGACAGCCAAAGTCATCACGCCACCCAACCCCCAAACAGCTACGGTCGCGAGCAGGTGGACGTGTCGCGTCGTGGAGTGAGAGAGCCACAATATGGCGCGCGCGCTGGCGCGATTTGCAAGCGAAAGGCCCCCGCCTGTAGGTCCACGGACTCGAGCGCCGCGGCTACGCGATGGTGCTTGACGAGGGCGTTGGGCAAGGCTCGGAACTCGGCACGCAGGCCGCTCTCGCTGCTGGCGAGAGCCTCGGGAGCCTCCAGGACCTCGAAATCCTCGGGCACCTGTACGTCCAGGGAGAGCACCCCGAACGAGGCCCAGTGCCGTGCGGGCTCGAGGCCATAGTCGATCGTGTAGCTGTCCACGAGGTTGTGATGAAGTGCTTCGGGCTCTGCCTGATATTCCACGTCGATCACTTTGCTCGCCTGGCTCGAGAATGAGCTCGAAGTCTGACCCGGCTTGCGATTCCCTCGCGCCGAGCTGCCTGCGCGAGCTCGGGCAGGGATGATGCGCCCCTGGTGCCGCACCTCCCCGTGCGCGAGACCGGGTGCGACGAAGAACAGCGAGAGGGGCTGGCGGGGACCATCATTGCGCACGAGGTATCGAGCGACTACCTGCACGGGCTGCTTGTCGCGCACCGGACGCATGTCGATACGCAGATCCTCACGGACGACGTGCACCTTGGCCCGCCCGGGAAGCGGCTCAGCAACGGGCTCGCCGCCCGTCACGAGAGGTCCGCTGGCACGCACGGGAGCGACGGCAGCAAACATCAGCACGACGACTATGAACGAGAGATGTCGAGACATGGGGCTCCCAGCTGATCGAGACGCTTTACAAAGAGCTCGGTGCGTTCTGCTGGCCTTACACCAACCAGAGCGCTGTCGCGCCCTCATCGATGGACAACTTCGTCGCTTGGGCAGCGCGCAAGGGAGCGACGATCAAGTTGCAGGACTCGTGGGGCACGCCCGCGACCGGCGGCGACAGCGCGGCTGCGTTCACCGCCATTCGGGCCGGCAACCCGGTCGTCCTCGGCTGGGGTAACTACCTGCACTACAACATCGGAGTCGGCGCAGGCACCGTAAACGGCGCACGCTACGTGTGGGCCAACAACGGTCAGGGCCATGGGCGCTACGACGGCTGGATTCGGCTCAGCAGCACCTTCTACACTGGCATCGTCAAAAGCTTCGTCGCTGGCAAGTGACCCCGTTCCTACGGAAGGGTCGGAACTGTCCTGGAGATCGACGGGGCTCGAGGGACCGCTGGCAACGTGCTTAACGTCACCGCCACGGCCGGCTTTCGCTCAACGAAGGTGGCAATAAGCGGATGGTCTGGCTGTTAGCGTCCGGTCTTGGCGCCGAGATCCCGAGTTGAGAGAGCGGGGGATCTCACGGGCGCTCCACCTCACTCTTGACCGGAAAATAGAGACGCGGGTCTTAAGGAGCTACATGGCAGTATGACCAGGCTCATCGCCACAGCATTTCACCGCGATCAACCCTGGCCGACATAAGGGTATCCATCGTTGGTGCGTTGGTGCCTCCGTCCCTTGTGACCAAACCCCTTCTTGCAGAGGCTCTGATCTGGCGGCGACGATGCACTCAACCTTTCTTGGCTCCGCCGCCGAGGCATGAACACCTCTGTGCGCGGTTGACCTGCCCTTCCGCATATTCCGCGATTCCCGCGGTTCGCGGCGATACTGATCCCGATGACAATATGCTAGGAAGCTTGCTTCAAATAGCCGCGTGCGACGCCATTGGAGGAGTGATGAGGTCGGGTTTTCCGGGTAGAGCTATCTCGCGCAGATGGCGTAGTGCATGGATCGCGATGGGTCTAGTTTCAGCTTGCGGCGAATCCACCTCGACGACGAGCAACGCTGCTGTCGACGCAGGAACTCGAGATGCAGCCATGGCTGATACCGGCGACGACAAACCGGGAGGTCCCCGCTATACCGATCACGGCGACGGCACCGTAACCGACAACGTGACGGACCTGACTTGGCAGCAACTTGTTCCGACTGCGCCGACGGGATGCAGCAGCGGCGCGTTTTGCACATGGGAGGAGGCGAAGAAGTATTGTACAGGCCTGGCTCTATCTGGAACCGGCTGGCGGCTGCCCACCCGTGAGGAGTTCACCACGCTCATATTGGAAAGCGGTTTCCCTCCGGTATGGGACATGGCGGCTTTCCCCCCGTCGGAAGCCAGCGATTTTTGGACGTCATCCCCCTACCCCGATCTACCCGGCTGGGCATGGCTCATCAGCTTTCAGACGGGCGGAACTTATGGCGAAAATCCAACCATGCCGCACAGCGTTCGCTGCGTCCGCTGAAAGCTGCTGCCGGGGAGTCGGGACTGAGCGCAGTCGCGCTGGCCGTGGCTAGATATTGGCTTTGATAGTGTCGATCACGCCGCAATGGTTGATCTGGATCGGACCCGATTTGACGACCGTCGCACCGATATCGACCCCATTGGTAATGGTCAGAGTTCCCACTACCTGTTCCCCTCCATCACTGTCTCCAGACGTTAGCTCCACCATGCAGCCCCAATTTTCAAGATCGTTCACAAAGCCGATGCCATCGACCTGAGCATTCTGGACATAGGCATCGTAGTAAGGTCGGCCGGACTTTGTAAGCTCCTCTTTGCCCGTTACTTTGCAATAGAGGTAGTTTTTTCCCATCGTGCCAGACATCTTCACGATGCCTTGAGGATCACAACTAGTAACGTTCCAGTCCGTGAGCACGATTTTCAGCATGGGCGCTTCGCCGAAGCGATCATTAATCATGGGATCGTAGTAGGCGAAGCCATGGATGAACTTGAGGACCCCCTTCGGGGTGGAAAGCACAAAGTCGACCTTGGTGGGACCTGTCGTACCCATCGTAGCCGCGTCCTGCGATGCGCCGCCAGTCGTGGTACCGGTCGCTGATCCGCCAGAGTCAAGCCCGGTGTTAGACGATGCGTCCGCATCGTTGCTTGCGTCGACTGCACTGCTGCCGCTGGCCGCGGACGTGCCCGAATTGGCGCCGCCGCCGCTGCTGCCGGCATCAAGTCCCTTACCCTGACCGGAGTCACCTTCCCCACAGTGAGCGGTACTAAGTGCGAGCATTGCGAGAGCAGCTCGCGCCAATGTAGCGGTATTCATAGCTGGTGCCTCCATCCCTTGTAACCAGACCACTCTTGTCAGGTTTCTGACCTGTCGGCAACGATGCGCTCCACCACCTTGGCCACCGAAGCATGATCACTGGAAAAGTTAATGAGGCCGGTCAACGCGGCACTCCGAACAACGTCCACGGCGTCATTTCGGGCAACGTGTTCGAGTAGCGCGACGCTCCACTCTGAGAATCCATGATGGACTATCGAGCGTATTGCCATTTCACGCACTTCGGGGACCGGGTCGGTCCGGACCGTCTCCGCGAGCACTTCCAAGGCCTCGGGCTGCGGAGAGCGGCGCAGCGCACCCACAGCCGATAGCCGCAACGCCGTGTCCGCTGATCCCAAGTACGGCTTCGCCACATCAAACGATTCGGCATGGCCGCTATTTCCCACTGCCCCCAGGAGGGTGACAGTCTCGTAGCGATCTTTAGACTCTGCGATCGCGAGCTTGATATAGCCAAAAGCCTCGCTCGCTGCTTCAGGATCTGTTGAGGCCAGATTGTGCGCGGCCGTTCCTACACCGTAGCGCGCCTGATTACCTTGCTCTGGATCATCGAAATGGTTGACTAAGAAATCGACCGTGTCCTTCGTAGGCGCCTGAACCATGCTTAGGCCGATCATCTGTCCGCGTCGCTGGCTCTGATCCCAATCAGGCATGTCAATAAGCTTTCTCAGCATCGCCTGGGCTTGCGGCGTACCCGCGGCCGCGAGCGCATCCCAAATCCGCGACTGCAAGGGAGTACCTTCTTCGATCGCTTCAAAAGCCTCCTCGATTGCCTCAGGCTCCACACGAAAGAGCGAGGAAAGGGCAAGAAAGTGCGCCATATATTTGCGCTGGTCCTCCTCGGAAGCGTCCTTGACCTCCTCGGGCGTTAGAAGGTCCATCCCCTCCTCGAGCAAGTCACTGAAAGACCTTCCGGCAACCCGCGCCCAGTCAACGTCGGGTGAAAGACCGGTACCGCGCGCTGAACCATGCAGGGGTGCGGAGCGCAGGGTGGCGGCCTGTGCCGCGGTCGCTATCGCGCCTGTTTTGGTGGTCGCACGAACGTGCAACGTCAGCTTCGTTGTACTAACTATACCACCTAACTGTTCACCGCCACCAGCTACCGCCTCGTCCGCACTGAGCGCCACAAGCGTGCCGTCGGCCGCAAACCCGAACTCATAATCCGACCGTTCCACGGAAAGGGTAGAGCTCTGTCGCAAAGCTGGATTCGCTAACCCCAACATTTCGGTGTAGGCCGTCTTATGCTTGGATACATCTTCATACTTCCGCTGCTGATACTTAGCATCGTACGCGCCGGAAGTATCGGTTTCCTTGGTGGTCCAATTACTACCTAAGGCGTGTGTCTCTACGAACTGAGACATCGCCGAAATTGCTTTGATCATCGTTCGCACTTGGGAACGAGTGGCCGGATCTTCGCGAACCTCAATCACGTGGCCATCTCGCGCCACGCGCAACACTAGGGGATGCGCAAATTCTCGGCTCGCAGCCGCCATTTGCGCCTTCCCCTCGGGCCCCGCCATCAAGCTTGTCAGCTCAGCGTGTTCAACGTTGGTCACGAACTCCGTGACACCGTCATGCTCGC
>JBKJIA010000495.1:0-25395 GCA_046598735.1 Polyangiales bacterium | reverse complement strand
TCACGCGCAGATGCCGATGTTTGCCGCTCGTGAGCGCGGGGATGAGTGCATCCGTAATCTCGGCCGCCTTCATCCAGGGTCGCTCCTCAAATGGTAAGGTACCACTGGCGATTTCGAGATACTCCTCGTAGTGCTCGTCGAATTTGCCGCTGCGATTGCCGTTCCAGAAGTAAGTCACGTGGCCGAACTTCTGCGTCTCGCTGCAGGCAAACTGCGTGATCTGGTTGCGCGCCAGATACTCACCCAAGGTGCGGTCGATGGCGGGAGGCGGCACTAAAAATCGCTCAGGCAGCTGCAGGTCGCCGTCGTACTGCATCATGCCCGCGAATAGAATGTCAGGTCGACCACGCCGATCGAACTGCGTGAACAACTCGCGTTCGAGCGCAAGGCTGATTTCGATCGCGCGATCGCCACGGAAGTTGAACAGCACCACGCTCGATCCATCCTCGATACGTCCGACGGGCTTGGCGTCTGCGCCTGCTATCACAAACGGGGGCAGGTTCTGATCGCTTACGCCCTGCATCTCATCGCGATAGGTCTGCACGGCTTCGCGCGCGCTCGAGAACACGCGGCCTTCGCCATGCACGTGCGTCATGTAGCCGCGCACGACCATCGGCCAATCGGCGTCGTAGCGATCCATCGTGATGCGCATGCGACCGCCACCGGAAGCGATGCGATAGTCGCGCGCCGGTTTGTGATTGATCGCGGCCAACAGCTCTTCGAGCGCGTCGACGTACAGTAAGCCGCTGGTTTCCGGCACGTCGCGACCATCGAGCAGAATGTGAACACGGACTTTGGCCACATGCTCGGCATCGCAGCGCTTGATCATCGCCAGCAGATGATCGATGTGACTGTGCACGTTGCCATCTGACAGTAGACCGATGAAGTGCATCGGCTGGCCCGTGGCACGTACACGCTGCACTAGCTCGCGCCAGGTAGGCCGCTCGAAGATGGACCCATCCGCGATGGACTCGGCCACGAGCTTGGCGCCCTGATCGAATACACGTCCTGCACCCATCGCATTGTGGCCCACCTCGCTGTTGCCCATATCGGCATCGCTCGGCATGCCGACGGCGCGGCCATGGGCGTTCAGTGCCACGTGCGGGTACTGCGCATGCAGCCGATCCAGGTTCGGCGTTCGGGCTAGCCACACGGCATCGGATTCGTCGCATCTGCCGTAGCCAACGCCATCCATCACAACGACTAAAACCGGACCTTGCATGCCGGGAAACGTGGGATGCGCGGGCAACTGCCAGGAGGCCATGAAGCCGCTTTAGCACAGCCCTGTGAGGGTGCTGACGCCCCGAGCAAACACCGACTGGTAGAGTGACGACATGGCTCCGCGCACGTTCCAAGGCCGCATCCTTTTTCTCACCCAAGATCCCGACCTGCTCAAGCGACAGCTGGCCGGTGAGGACCTTCCCTATGATCCGTCGATCAAGCTTATCGACAACATCAGCACGGACGAAATCACGCCCGGCTGGGTGTGCTTTCACTACGACGAGCGCCTAGGCGAGTACGCACTGATCGGCCTGCGCGGCAACGTGATCGAAAAGGACGCGATCAAACGCGGTGGCTTCGATGTGATCGTGAGCGGCAAGAGTAAGGGTTGCGGCAGCTCGCGCGAGCAGGCGCCTTTTGCGGAACGCTGCGCCGGCATCAAGCTCGTGATTGCGGAGAGCATCGAGAAGATCTACGCACAGAATTGCCAGAACATCGGCATGCTCACGTCCACAGATTTTTCGCTGATCGAGCGCATCCGGCGTGGCGACGCGATTGAAGACGCGGTCTTCACGCAAGGTCTCGATCCGATAAGCCACGACATCGTCGGCGCAGGCGGCCTGTTCGCTTACAACCAGCAGCGCATGCGCGGCGAAGTTGCGCCGCCTTCGATAGAAACCGGCCCGCGTCCCATGACGCTGGTCGAAAAGATCATCGCGCAACACGCGATCGTGAACGCCAAAGAAGATAAGCTGGGCGTACCGGCCGTAGCCGCAGGCGATGCCTTGTTCGTGCGCACCGACGTGCGCTTCAGCCACGAATACGTCACGCCCATGGCCGAGGCATTGTTCAAGGCTGCGCTCGGCCCGGATGCTCAGGTCCAAGATTCGTCAAGCGTATTTACCTTTCGTGATCATCTTACGTTTCTGGCAGACGTCATGCCCGAAGAGAAAAAGCAGCAAGGGCTGCTCGAGCGTGCCAATGGCCTTGCCACCACGCAGGAAGCTTTTGCCCATAAGCATCGGCTCAAGCATTACGGTGAGGTAGCGAGCGGGGGTTCGGCCGCCATCTGCCACAACGCCGTGATCGAAGACCTGGCGTTGCCGGGCCAGATCGTCACCGGCACCGACAGTCACACGTGCATGGCCGGTGCTCTTGGCTGCTTTGCATTCGGTGTCGGCAGCACCGACATGGCGAACGCCTGGTACACCCGTGACGTACGCGTGCGCGTGCCCGAATCCGTGCGCTTTCGTTTGCACGGCGCATTGCAGCCTGGCGTATGCGCCAAAGACGTGATGCTCTACTTGTTGAGTCAGCCGTTCTTTCGCACCAGCCAAGGCATCGGTAAGGTGCTCGAGTTTGCAGGCCCTGCGATCGCGACCTTACCCTTGGACGAGCGCGCAACGTTGACCAACATGGCCGTCGAAGCGGGCGGCTTCACCGGTATCGTCGCCGCCGACGAGGTCGTGCTCGATTACTTGCTCAGCCAGCGTAAGGGACTCACGCGCGACAGTTTGCAAGCACGGCTGCTCACGAGCGATCCCGAAGCCACGTACTTGGCAGACTTCGAAATTGATCTCGCTCAAATCCCAGCCATGGTCGCCACGCCCGGTGACCCGCGCAATGGTAAGGCGATCTCGTCGCTCGATAAGCCGGTGCGCATCGACATCGCCTACGGCGGTTCCTGCACGGGCGGCAAGAAGTCCGACATGGACATGTACGCATCCGTGCTCGCGCGCGCCGTGGCCGAAGGACGACGCGTGGCAGACGGAGTCGAAGCGTTCATCCAGTTCGGCTCCCAGCAGATTCGCAGCTACGCCGAGAAAAAGGGCTACGTGGAGATCTTCGAACGCGCTGGCGTCACGCTCATCAACCCGTCGTGCGGTGCGTGCATCAATGCCGGTCCCGGCGCTTCGCTCCGTAAGGAGCAGGTCACCGTCAGCGCCATCAATCGCAACTTTCCGGGGCGCAGCGGCCCGGGCGAAGTCTATCTCGCGAGCCCTCTGACAGTTGCCGCCAGCGCCATCGCCGGCCAAATCGTCAAAGGCTAGTTTTCGCGGCTATTCCGCGGCGTCTTTGGCGAGCTTGGCTGGCGGAATCGTGCGCGACTCGGGGCCGATCCATTTGCCACGGGCAGTTTTGATCACGTGTTTGTCGTGCTCGGCGAATTCTTGTTCGGCGACATAACGTTCCTTGATGCCGTGACGCAGCATGTGCCAAGCAGCGGAAGCCCGCTCCGCGCGCGGCGCCGCCTGGTCGAACGGGAAGAAGTATTCAATGGCAGCGCCCACCCCGCGACTGATCAGGTTGTCATCGCGATTGAACGCCATGCCCACGGCTTCGAACGCCTGCTGCATCGCTGCCATCTGTTTGCGACGCGTACGTTCGATCAAGACGCGCGGTTCGATCTGCAACGTCTGCAGATCCTTCTCGAGCACCTTGTTCTCCCACAGCGCATACACCATCAGACGCACCTGAAACACACTCAGACCGATCACATCCGCCGCGTTCATGTCTTTGATCAAATCTGGCAGGTACTGCATGCCCAAACCCACGTGGCGCGCTTCATCGCGCTCGTAGTACTTGAGCAGCTCGCACAACACAGGCTCGACGCCGGTCTCGCGCACGCCTTGGAAAATCGCGAGCGCAATCGTCTCCACCATCAGCTGCATGCCCACGAGCTTGTACGCGAGGTTGTCAGTCTCGAGCACTAAGTCGAGCAGTGCCTGGGGCGCCGCATCCATGCGCTCCGGTACGTAGTCGAGCTCTCGCAAATAATCGTACATCACGTAGAAGTGACGCGCTTCGTCCATGGCTTGGCTGGTGGCTGCCATTTTGGCTTCGAGCGGCACGAGCCTGTCGGCCAGCTGCGCGGAGATCTTCCAGGCCGCGAGCTCCCCCCACATAATGATGGCAAAGATGCGCTTCAACGCCTCTTTGTGCGCCGGGTCGAGCTTGATGCCGCCGTGCTCCTTGAGCAGCATCGGTAAGATTTCCTTACCATCCCAAGCCAGGTCTTGGCCGATATGATAGATGCGCTCGCACTTCGCAAAACGTTTGGCTTCCTCCGCGTTGCGATGGATGTCGAACATGTCGTATCGAAGCTCGGTGCGACCATAACCAGCAAAACCCATAACTACCTCCTGCGTATAAATCTGGCGGCGCGGTGACATGATCGACGTCATCGACGTGATCACTGCGCCAGGTGCTTCAAAGGGAATTCGTTCTCAAGTAGCTGAGCGATAAGCGCGTCAGCTCTTCGGCCAAGACCGAATCCGTGACGGGCGAAATGTGCGAGGGATGGCGCATCGCATGCCCTTGCACCGTGCTGAGCAACACGCCACCGAGCACGGACAAGGTAAGGTCTGAATTTGCCGTAGCGGGTAGCTCAGCGCGCGCCGCTAAGAATGCTTGAAAGCAAGCGCTGAAGTGCGACACCAGCCCATCGATGGTCGCGCTCAGCCGCTCGTCGCGCGACGCGTAGATGAGTAAACCCGCAAGCAAGGGCCTACGCTCGCGCGCCACGTGCAACATGAACCTTAAGCCTGCTCCGAGCACGGCTTCGAGCGCTTGGCCCTCCCAGCGCGCAGGCTGGAGCACTGCATCCATCGTCGCGCGGGCTTGCGCCGCAAAGCGCTCGCAAACCGCGCGCACGAGCGCTTCCTTATCGGGAAACCGTGCGTAAAATGCGCCTACTGAAGACTTCGCACGTTTGGCGACCGCAGCTACGTTCGCAGCGTCGACGCCTTCTTCCAAGATGATCGCTTCGGCCGCGTCGAGCAGGCGTTCGAGCGTGCGCTGGCTGCGCTCCTGTTGGGGAGGGCGCACCCACTCAAGCAAGCTGTCTCGGCGCATCAACATCGCGGTCCACCCAAATCAGAACGTTGATTCTATTTTCCATTTGCGACGGCGCCGGTCAATAGCAAGTTTCGAAACAGCTGATAATGCAGGTGATTTTGGGCGCACCCGAGCGAGCGACTGTCGGGGCCGTGCGCGCGTGCTAGCTATCATCCGTCCCTTCCGATCACACCCTAAGGAGCTCCCGCATGCGCGACGAACGCCTGGTTAGCATCGAAGCCAAGGTGCAAAGCGCACAGCGCCTGAGCCGCGAGGATGCGACCTTCCTGTTCGAAGAAGCGCCTCACGAAGACCTTGCCCGCCTCTCAAGCATCGCCCGTGCGCGCTTTCACGGTGTCAACGACACCACGTATCTGATCATGGCGATCGTGAACTACACGAACGTATGCGTGGCCAAGTGCGATTACTGCTCGTTCTATCGGTTGCCCGGCGCGCCCGATACTTACCTTTTGAGCTTCGAAGAAGTCTGCGCACGCGTCGATACCTTACGCGATCATGGCGGCAGTCTGGTCGGCTTCAACGGCGGCTTTCATCCTGAGCTGCGCTTGTCTGACTATGCGGAGCTGTTCGGTAAGATCCACGCGCGTTATCCGGACCTCGACTTCTTCGAAATGACCGTCGCCGAGTTCATGTTCGCCTGCAAGGTTAGTAAGATCTCCTACGACGAAGGCGCCCGCATGCTCGGCGCCGTAGGCACGCGTTGGGTGACCGGAGGCGGTGCAGAAGTGCTCGATGAAGCCTTCCGCAAACGTCACAGCCCCGGCAAATATAAGGTCGCCGACTATTACAAAGCCCAACGCGCCATTCTGAATGCGGGCATCGGCAGCACGGCCACCATGGTGATCGGATTTGGCGAACCGTTAGCTGAGCGTTTGAATCATCTCGAAGGATTGCGCGCCTTCCAGGACGAGATGAACGGCGGGCTCGCAAGCTTCTTGTGCTGGACCTACAAGGCCTTCGGCAACGATCTGGGCGGCAACGAAGTCAGCAATGACGAGTACCTGCGCTGGCTCGCGGTATGCCGGCTCTATCTCGATAACTTCGTGCACATCCGCACCAGCGTGTTGACCAAGAACGAGAGCGCCCTCGATGGCTTACGCTTTGGGGCCAACGACTTCGACCTGCCTACGGAAGACGAAGTGACGCAAAAAGCCGGCGCCGAAGTGAGCCTGGATTTCGCGCGAATTTTGGCCCACGCCGAGCAGCTGGGCTTCAACGTGATCCACCGCAAGTCCTTGCCGCGCGTGCCCCGAGCCGGTGCCACGTACGTTCCGTCAGGCCTTACCAACACTCAGGTGCTCACGCCGCACCCGCGCATTGACGTACCGCTTTCGCGGATCGCACGCAGTGCGGACGCCTCGGCCGAATAAGCACCTTACGGTCTTCGTGGCATGACTGTTTTCGCTCCTTCGAGCCCGCGCAAACCAAAGCCTTGGCACCGTGAAAATCTGGATCACCACCGCCATCTTTGCGCTCAGCTATGCGCTCATCGCGTCGCGCAGGCTAGCGCTCTTACCCATCGGGCGGCCAGCGGGGGCGCTGCTGGGCGCGGTCTCGATGTTAGCCTTCGGCGTGCTCACGCCCGAAGAGGGCTACGCAGCGATCGAATCGAACACATTGGTCTTACTGTTCGCCATGATGGCGCTCAGCGCGTACCTGGAGCGCGCGGGCCTGTTCGAGATGCTGTCCGAGTGTGCTCTTCGCTACGCGCACCGTCCCCTGAGCTTACTATTTGGACTGGTGTTCATCTCGGGCGTGCTCTCCGCGTTCTTGCTCAACGACACCGTGTGTCTGTTCCTCGCGCCCGTGGTCATTCACGTCTGCAAGACGCGCAAGCTACCCATGGCGCCTTACTTGATCGGCCTTGCCACGTCGTCCAACATCGGCAGCGCAGCCACGCTGGTGGGCAATCCGCAAAACATCATCATCGCGAACTTGAGTCACTACGACTTCGTGCACTTCATGGCGGTGTGCGGCCCCGCTGCCTTGTGCGGCTTGGTCGCTAACGCAGTGCTCCTAGCGATCTATTACCGAAGCGCACTGGCTCATGTGGATGCGACCCCAATGCGCGCAAGCCCGCTCAAACCACTTCGCGAACGTGTGCCTGTGCTAGTCGGCGTGTGCATTGTGCTTGGCTACTTGTGCGGCCTGAATCTTACGGTGACCACCCTGGCTGGAACCAGCTTGCTAGTCCTGCTCGATCGTCGTGAACCCGACGAGCTGTTCGCGCGCATCGATTGGCCCCTGATCGTGTTCTTTGCGAGTCTGTTCGTGGTGGTCGAAGGCTTTGCCCGGACCAATCTGCCAAGCCAAGCCTGGGCCGCACTAGCCGATCAGATGCGGCTCGATACGTCTAGGGGAGTGGGAACCTTCAGCGCATTCACATTGATAGGCTCCAACCTGTTCTCCAACGTGCCGCTGGTGCTATTCACCGCGCCTTCCCTGCCCATGCTCGGATCGACGGAGCGCGGCTTTGCACTGCTCGCGTTCGTCAGCACGATGGCAGGGAACCTTACACTCTTGGGATCGGTGGCAAACCTGATCGTGGCCGAGCAGGCCAAGAACGATCATCCGCTTGGATTCTTCGAGTACCTGCGCTTTGGTCTCGTATCCACGTTGGTCGTCCTCGCGATCGGCATCCCGCTCGTGTGTTGGGCGACTTAAACTCAGCCGGGCGCCACCGTGCCAGTCGGACGCGTGCGCACAAGGTCGAGCCCCATCTTTTGCGTCCACCACAGAGCGCCTACCACCAACTGACGCTTGTCATCGACGAATGACGGCTTCTTACCCTCGAAGGCATGGCCGACGAACTGGAAGGTCCAGCCCACGGTAAACAACGCAGCTGCCAGCGGCAGACCCACGATCGTGGCACCCACCGGCAGCGAGGCTGCGATCATCGGAATGCCGATGCTGTGACAGAGCTGATTGCGAGCATCCTGATGGTCCGCACTGTAGCCCTCCATCATTCGCGACCATTCCTCGTTGAGCTCGATAGGCCCCATGCGCGCACCCCTTTGTTTGTAGCCGCAGCATGCCTGCTTCAAAACATGACATCAAGGTCATGTTTTACGAAACGGAGCGATTGACCCGCACGCGCGCGCCTCAAGATCCGCGCGTGCATGCCGCGCGGTATTACGTAGGCCTTACCTTTTACAGGCAGAAGGCTTCTGGGAAACTGCAGATGCGATGTACGCCATGGTGTCTGCGGCGCCCGAGACAGAGAAAATGCTGGGCTACGCTTTCCAATACACGGGCGTGAGTTACCTGAAGGTCGGATCAACAAGGACGACGGCACTTTGTGCGCGAACTGGGAGTGACGAATATGGGAACTATCTCGCGTAAAGTCGTGGTGTGCGGCCTGTTGTGGTCTGGCTGCCGAGCCACGCCACAACCGGCGCCTGTGCCTATCCCCAAGGCGAGCGACGAAACCCAAGTCGAGACTGCGCCGGCAGAGTCTTCTGGACCCGAGCCCAGCGCGCTCGCTGCCTCGAAAAACACGCAGCGTGTCTACGATGAGCAAACCCAGGGCATCAGCGCGCGCGTGGGCGAGCGCTTTGGGGTCGCATTGCCAGGGAACATCACCACGCCGCTCAAATGGAGCCTAGATAGCGCATCGATGTCGGACCTAGTCACGCTAAGTGCTCAGTCCTACAGCGATGCACCGCCCCCTGGGTGTACGGGCTGCCTTGGTTACCCAGGCACTGCTCACTTCGTGTTCGATGCCGCTCAGGAGGGTACTACGACCTTACGGTTTGCCTATCGCAAGCTCGGTCAGACCAGCGGCCAAGCAAAGCGCGAGCTCTCGATCCACCTTACGGTTACACCCTAACGAACAGGCTCGCAGGCTACATCAAGCTGCCGCTTGCGCCGAGCATCGCCTTGCGCACGAGCGGCAGCGGCGGACCACCGTAAGAAAGAAGTTGGTCGTGAAAGGCGCGCCAAGCCTTGCGTCCTCCGCGCGCTTGCGTCCAATCCTCACGCAGCTTGCGAATCATCAGCTTACCGAGCGTGTAGTTCAGGTACGCCGGATCGAATGTACCGCGTGCGGCCTGCTGCTTGGCGTTGCCCGCATCTTGGTAAGCCTTGTCGAGAAATAGCTTTTCAGACTGGGCCACGGTCATTCCCTGCGTGTGCAAGCCCAACGCTGACATGAAGCGCACGTTGCGTAGCAGCGCGTTGAGCAGCTGGCCCACGCGCACTTTCTGATCGCCCGTCGAAAGGCCTGCGTCCCACATCATTTCTTCGCTGTAGTGCGCCCAGCCTTCTGCAAAGGCGTAGCCGACGAACAAGCGACCAAACATGCGCGGCGAACGGTTCGCGTGCAGGAACTGCAAAAAGTGACCGGGCCAGACTTCATGCACGGAGATAAACAGTAAGTCTGCCGCACCTGGGATATAGGCAAGCTGATCGGCCTTGGACCAAGTGGGATCGGGCGGCGCGATGTAATAGATGCTCGGCATACCCTTTTCATAGGGACCCGGAATCTCGATATAAGCCTGATTCCAGCGCTTGTAGGGCGGCG
Source organism: Polyangiales bacterium (assembly GCA_046598735.1). Classification (GTDB taxonomy): domain Bacteria; phylum Myxococcota_A; class Polyangia; order Polyangiales; family DASUME01; genus DASUME01. The sequence goes on along the minus strand of JBKJIA010000495.1, from coordinate 15,794 downwards.
CCTCTTCGACGAGAGCAAGCTCTGGACCGGGGATGGTCACGAGGTCCTTCTCGATCACGAAAGCGCGCAGCGCATCGAGCTGCGCGCGTGCGCCCGCCACAGGTCCGTCCTTGGGCTTCTCGTTGGCCACAAGCTCGATGCACTGAGGTAAAGGCTTGCCCGGCAGCAACGAGCCGCACGCAGTCGCGAGTGCCGTCAAATTCGCATCGAGGTCTCGCTTGCCTTGCGCTTCGAGCTCCGCCACCGGTGTGTCCACACGCTCCGTGGCCCACAACATCTCGCGAAACAAATCGGGTCCTAACGCGAACGCTTCATTCGCAAGCGGCAACTGCGCCTCGAGCCAGCTCGTGGCTTGTTTGGTGGCAGCTGCAGCCGGCGCCGTCACCTCGCTCAGCTCTTTCTTCAAGGCGGGGTCCGTCACGTCTTTGAAGATCTCGAGCACGTCCTTCTCAAGGTAAGGTCCGAGACCGCCAAACACTTTGATGCCCACCTCAACGAACGTGCGCGGCAGCGGTAAGCGCAGGTTGTCTTTCATCTGCTGGGTGACGCGCGGGATTTCGCGCACGTGGGCGATGTATGCACGCAAGCGTTGATCGAGCGGCGCATAGTCGCGCGTTAGATACAGGCTGGGATCGATCGCGTTCGAGTACACGAGTGGATTGCGACGCGGCTCCTCCATGCGCACCAGCCAAAACAACGCTCCATCGATATTCGCAACCACGTATTCGCGCTCGAACCGTTGCGCGTCGTTCAGCGCAGCCTCGGTAAAAGCGAGCGCACGTTCGCGAAACTTCTGCAGCTCCGCGACCTTGGCTGCGATGCCGCCCGCGGATAGATCGGCAACCTTACCATCGAACTCGTGGCGCCCCTGATACGCAGCAAAACCCGGATCGCGCGCAAAACTCGCCTCTATCAGCTCCGACGTGAACGCATCCCAATTTTGGGGGTCACTCTTGTCGGTGCTTGCGCTGAGTGGTGCGTAGCTCGGCACGGCCGCGCCAGACGACGAGCGCGTTCCACAGCGGGCCAGGGTCAACGAGCACAGGAGCAAACCCACGAGACGTAGCGACATGTCGGACATCATACAGAACATGCGACCTGTGCCCGTGTGCTTGCGCAATCAGGAGTACGTGTCTTCGTCGTGCGCGGGAACCGCCCGGCTGACGGCTTCGGCTAGCGGTCCACGCTCATCGCTCGGCATATGACGAAGCATCTCGCGCGCCACGTACGCGGGCTCCTCGTCATCGAAGACGAGCGCCTGCGTGATGTTGTTCGCGCGCTCCAGCGCATGCGCCGGCCCTAGGTGCGGCTCGAGCACCCTGCGCACTCGTTCGCGCGCCCTAATCAGCGCTGCATAGGGCCGTTGGCCCCTCTCTGGCTCGTCGTACACGAATCGCTCGGCTTGAGTCCCCATCGCTTCGTCCCCCCGGCTTTGGCGCTGGGAAAACTAACGGAGCCACCCCGGTCCGCAAAGCACAAAATACAGCGATTTCATGGATGTGGACAGGCTGTGGAGGTGCTGTGGACAACGTCGCGCAGCGTGTGATTAGGCCGTGGCTTGGGAGGGAATTGGAAACACACGCCTGTGGAATGCTTGACCGACGCGCCGAAACGCCACGATAATAAGAATAAGATTCCGATTCCTATATGCCGACCAAGACCGACAACATCCGCCCTCTGCGCTCGGTCGCACAGCCCAAGCAGGCTCGCAGCGAAGAAAGCCTGCAGCGCCTGCTCGATGCGGCCGAATCGCTGCTCAGCGAACATTCACTGGGGGAGGTTTCGATCGCTGACATCGCACGGCGCGCACGCTCGAGCGTCGGTGGCTTCTACGCACGCTTTCGCGACAAAGACGAGCTGTTGTTGGCTTTGCACGAGCGCTTCGTGCGCGAATTGGAGCAACGTTTTCTCGTGATCGAAGAGAACGCCGCCAAACACTCTTCGCTCCGCGAGCTCTTGCGCCCCAGCCTGCAAATGCTCGTGGACATATATCGCGCGCGCCGGGCGCTACTCGTCGCGTTCGCGTCGCGCGCCGCAGACAATCGACGCCTGCATCAGGCAGGCCTCGCCTTTCGGAACGAAGTGATCTTGCGCTTCACGCGGTTGGTGTTGCGTTTCCGCGCAGAGATGCGTCATCCCGATCCAGAGCTATCCGCCGAGCTTGCGATTCAACTCGCGCTCGGTTTCATGGAGCAGACCTTGAACGCGGGCCGCCCGCGCATCGCAGGGGAGCTCTTGCCTGAGGGTCGCGTGGCCGAAGAGCTCGAACGCGCACTGTGCCTGTACATGGGATTGCCCAATCAAACGTAAGGTCGAAGGGAGAGCCAGGTGGACTTCGTACAAAAGAATCCGTTACCGATTCCCGCGAGCGGAGCCCGCCAAAAGGTGGCTTCGAGCGTCGACACGATCTTCGATTGGGAATATGCCCTGCGCGAAGAAAAGCTGATGAGCCTGTACGAGAAAGGTAAGGCTGCAGCCTGGAATGCAAGCGACCTCGATTGGTCCATCGACGTCGACCTCGATCGCATGAGCGTGCAGAACAACGTGCGCGACTTCTTCAACTACGTGGTCAAGGTGCCGAAGACATTTTCGCAAGAAGACGCCTTACTATTCAGGCGCCATAGCGACGCCTTCACGCTCTCGCAGTTCCTGCACGGCGAACAAGGCGCGCTGGTTGCCGCAGCCAAGATCGTGCAGACCGTGCCCTGGGCAGAAGCCAAATTCTACGCGGCCAATCAAGTCGCAGACGAAGCGCGCCACGTCGAGGCTTACCATCGCTACCTCACGGAAAAGATCGGCATTTCCTACGAGATCCATCCGAGCCTGATGTCGCTGCTCAAGGACCTGATCGAAGACGCGCGCTGGGACATCACCTACCTGGGCATGCAAATCATGGTGGAAGGCTTGGCACTCGCAGCCTTTGGCATGATGAAAATGTCGATGCCCGGCGAGCCATTGATCCACGACATCACCACACGCATCATGGCGGACGAATCTCGGCACGTGGCTTTCGGCGTGTTGTCGCTCGAGAAGCTTTATACCGAAGAGATGTCGAGCCAAGAGCTGCGCGAGCGCGAAGACTTCGTCATCGAAGCAACACACCTCATGCACGACCGTTTGCTGCAGACGCCCGTCTTTGAACGCCTTGGCTACGACGTGAAGGTTTGGGATGCGTGGGCCAGCCAGAACGCCATGCAGCAGGGCTTTCGCCAGCTTACGTTTTCTAAAATCGTTCCCAACCTGAAACGCTTGGGCATGCTGACGCCCAGGGTGCGCGCGTGCATGGGTGACCTCAACTTACTCAAGTTCGAGCACGATAAAGACTCGGTGGAAGATCCCGAAATCAGGCCCTCGCCGGAGCTTATCCAAGTCATGATGGGTGGCCTTGCCGCTGCCGCACCCGCACGCCCCTAACCACACCGGTAGCCGTGCTGGAGCCCCGCGGTCGGCATTCCGGCTGTTTGTGTAGCGATGCCGACGCTGCTAGCGTCCAAAGGCAATGGGCGGTTTTCGTTTGTTCACCCTGGCCAATGTTCCCGTATCGGTCAGCCCGTGGTTTCTATTTTTGTTGTTCTACCTGTCCAAAGGGATGGGAGTGCCGATCGCTGTGGCCGCCGCAGGCATCACGGCCAGCTTGCTGGTCCATGAGTTCGGTCATGCACTAATGGCTCGCCGCTTCGGCATGACGCCCGAGATTCTGCTTCATGGTTACGGGGGACACACCACCCACAGTCCGGCCCAACGCGATCGTGATGACGCGCTGATCGTGGCAGCAGGTCCAGTCGCCGGCCTCATGCTCTCAGCCATCTGTTATGCGGCCTTGAAGCATGCGCCGATCTCATCGATGGCCGTCGCTGAAACCTTGGATTTTCTCTACTGGATCAACCTGTACTGGTCGCTCTTCAATCTCGTGCCTGTGTGGCCGATGGACGGCGGCATGCTGTTTAGATTGGGCGCGCTCAAACTCTTCAAGCCGCCTACGGCTGAACGTGTCACGCACATCACTGCGCTCGTGCTGATCGGTGTTGGCGTACTGCTGGCCCTGCAGTTCTCTCGCAGCATGTTCACGTTCCTGATCCTCGCCATGATGGGGTTTCAGAATCTGCAAGCCTTGATGGCAGGGAACAACGGTCAGCCCGTGCGTCGCGACAATCCGCGCGCCAAGGATTTGCTGGCACAAGCCGAGCGCGCCTACGAAGCGGCCGACGACGATTTTGCGGCGCGTTTGTGCCATCAGCTACGCGCCGAATCGAACCTGCCGCCCAACGTGCTGGCGCGCGCCTGGACGATTCTAGGCGTGACCACCACTCGCAAGGGCGACTACGAAGAAGCGCTGTCCTACTTGAAGCGCGCGCCCGATTCTCCCGAGGTTGTGGAATCGCTCGCCCAGTGCTTGTACCAACTCGACATGCGAGACGAGCTACAGGCACTGACGGAAGGTAAGGCCTTTCAACGCTTGCCCAAAGACACGCAGACTCAGATCAAGGCCGCCCTACAAGAGTAAGGTCGCTGAAGCGTGCTCAGCTCACCTTGCGCACGCGGCGCGCAATCGGGCTGACGGAAGACCTTACGGTGACGGCATCGAGGCGCGCACGCAGCCAATTGGTCACGAGCGGCCACATCGTCTCCGGAGCGTGCGTGCCGACCAGCATGTCGGCGTGTCCGGCATCGAGCTTGGCGTACGTCTTGTCGAGCGAGTGACTGCGTTCGATAAGCGGCTTCACGGAGCCTGGGTTGGCGAGCAGATCCGCAGCACCTGAAACGGTCAGCAACGGTAAGGTGCTGTGCTCGCACATTTTGGTGTAACTCACGCCGTCGATGCGCGATCGAAGGTCGCCCGAAGTCGCAAGCTCCATCAGATCGTGCAAGGTGCCGAACGACTCGCCATCGAATGAGCGCTCCACGTAGCTGCGCAGTGCGGTCGGCGAGAAAGTGCCGGGCTTCCAGGCGCGAATCGGCAATGGCGACAGACGCGAATCCCACGCAAAGCGCGAGGCGTGCACCGCACGACCGATTAAATCCACCGGCAGACGCACCTGCGAATCACGGAACAGACCGAGCGAGCCGACAGTATGACCCGCCGCGCGCAGCATGTTGCCGAGCACGAAATGTCCGCGACCGAGCAAATGTGGCGGCCCCAGCGTGACCACACCCGCCACGCGCCCGGGATCGCGCGCTGCGCTCGATGCCACGCAAATGCCGCCGAGCGAATGACCGACCAAGAACGTCTTATCAAAGCCGCTGCGCTCGAGCGCGATATCGATGGCCGCCGGCAGATCGATGCGAATGTAATCGTCCACGCCGGTGCTGCGTTGGGCGCCTAGCTCGGCCGAGCGCCCATGCCCGCGTAGATCGACGTTGAACACATCGAAGCCGCACTCGGCCAAATGATTGGCAAAGCTGCGCTCCGGCAGATGCCAGGCATAGCGATTTTGTCCAAAGCCGTGCACCAGGATGACCGGCGCGCGCGGCTTTCCGTCGGCCAGGCGCTTACGCACGATGCCGACCGGGTGCGGGCCCGCGCCTTTCAGCACTTCCTTGTGGAACCAGCGGATCCTGCCGGGGGTGACGCGTTGGGCGACTTTGGTTTGAGACAGGGTCTGAGGGGACGACTTCATCTCGGTACAGCTCATTGGTTCTGCGTGGGGGGGGACGCGAATCCTACTATTCAGTCTAAGGGAGATTTCGATTTGGTTTCAAGGTTTGGATTGTGGAGTCTCACGGTCGACAAGACACAACAGCCCATCTAGGTCTACGGCCCCCCACACGCTGTTGCGCCGCCCACGGTTCCGTGCGAAATCGCGGCTATGTTCGAGGGCACTTACACCGCGCTGGTTACGCCGTTTCACAACGGCGAAGTCGATTACGACGTCTACGGGAAGCTCATCGATGCTCAGGTGGATGCTGGCGTCGATGGCGTCGTGCCCTGCGGCAGCACCGGGGAATCCGCGACGCTAAGCCACGAAGAACACGAGCGCGTGATCGCATTCACGATCGAGCGGGCGAATGGCCGCATCAAAGTGATCGCAGGAACCGGCTCGAACAGCACGCGCGAGAGCATCCGTCTAACGCGCTTTGCCAAGGAGCACGGCGCCGACGGCTCGCTCTTGATCGCGCCTTACTACAACAAGCCCACGCAGGATGGTTTGTACGCGCATTACGCCGCCATCGCAGAAGCCGTGGCGTTGCCGCAGCTCATCTACAACATTCCTGGTCGCTGCTCGGTCAACATCGCGCCTGAGACGATGGCGCGGCTCGCGCAGCTTTCGAACATCGTGGGCGTGAAAGAAGCATCCGGGTCCCTCGATCAGATCTCGCGCATCATCGAGCTGTGTGGAGCGGACTTTACGGTCTTGGCCGGCGATGATTCGCTGACCGTGCCGATCATGGCCATCGGCGGACGCGGCGCCATCGCGGTCATTTCGAACATCTTGCCGCACAAGCTGGTGCGCTTGATTAACGCGGCCAATAGCGGTGACTTCGCGACAGCACGCACGATCCATTACGAGCTGTTGCCGGTGATGCGCGCGCTGTTCCTCGAGACCAATCCGATCCCGGTCAAAGCTGCGCTTGCGATGATGGGCTTGATCCACGACGAGCTGCGCCTGCCGTTGACGACGATCACGGCCGAAAATCGCGAAACTTTGGCCGCAGTGCTCAAGACGAGCGGACTGCTGTAGTCGCCAAAAGGGCTCAAGCTGCCCCAGCGCTCGCCGGACCTTACGATGTGCCCACCCGGTCACCCGGTCGCGCGCCGCTCACATCATGGTTTGCATGCGCATCGCTAGGCCCAAATCGCCCGTGATCTTGAGGCGGCCCGTCATGAAGGCTTGCGCACCATCGAGCTGCTTATTCAACAGTGCTCGGTAGTCGTCGCTGTCCATGGCGATGGTGGCGCTCGCGTTGCCCGGGTCGCCTTCCGTCACTTCGCAGCCGCGACCACGGAAGTAAACACAGTAAGCGCCGGCTTCGCGACCCGACATGACAAATAGTAAGGTCTTGCCTTCGTGCTCTTGCAGCTTGTCTGGCACACGGTTGAGCGCTTCGGGCATGTGCGACAGAAATACGTCTTTGATCGCCACGTCTGCAAGGAGGCCGGCGGCCGCAGCAACGGGTTGCTTGCCCGCGCTGCCGCCTTCAAGCCGCGCCTTGATGTTGTCGAAACACACGCCGTACAGCCCCTCCACGGAAGCCAGCGCCGCGTCCATGTCGGAGCCCGTGGGCACGAAGGTACTCGACCAATCGAGCCGCGACTTACCTGCACCAAGGTCAACCACCTTGACTGTTGCTCGATAGTTAGAGACCGGTAAGGGATTGCCCGCGCCAATCGTGTAACTGAGCGTACGCGTCTTGAGGTCAAGCGCTTCCAACGTCTCTTTCAGCGCTGGTGCATTGCCCACATACACCAGGCGATGGGCGCCCACGCCCTGGCCTACGAGCTCGCTTTTCGACACGCCCGGCACCCAGCTCGTGTCGGCGAAGTCACTCAGCAGCTGCCACACGTCGTCCGCGGAGGCTTGGATTTCGCCGGACAAACGCGGGTCGCTGACGTCCGGCGGCAGACGGTAAGTGTGCACGTTACGAGCGGGCGCAACATTGGGCGCGGAGTCCGCACGCGCATGACGCATCACGTCCTCTTGCGTCGGCAAACGGCGCAGTGAGAGACCCCCGTCGACCAGTATGGTTTGGCCCGTGATGTAGCGTGCCTGGTCGCTGACGAGGAACGTAATCATGTTCGCCACGTCTTCGATCTCTGCGAGGTAGCCGAGCGGTGTCTCATCGTTGAAGGCAGTGCGCACCGCCGGAACCGACAAGAGCTGTGCGGTCATCGGCGTTTCGATAAGCGAAGGGCTTACGGTGTTGATACGCACGTTCTTCTTGCCGTACTCGGCGGCGGCAATGCGTACCACGTGGTTGATGCCCGCCTTGGCTCCGGCATAAGCGGCATACATCTCGGGCACCAGTGTGGCGGTGACCGAGCTGATGTTGATGATCGCGCCGCCGCCGCTCGCTTCCATCGCATTCGCCATGTGTCGAAGGAAGTACACAGCGCCGGTGAATTGCACCGCCACCATCGGCTCGAGCTTGTCTGGCCCGAGATCGCGCAACGCAACTTGTTCTTCGAAACCAGCCGAATTGATCGCGATGTCGATGCGACCGAACTTGGCGAGCGCCGCTTGCACCAGTTGCTCGACGCTTTCGTTCTTGGTGATGTCGCATTCGACTGCCAGCGCTTGGAGCGGAGCTGCCAGCGTTTGCAACATACTCAGCCTGCGCGCCGCCACTACGACCTGGGCGCCCTCTTTGCAAAAGCGCTTGGCCAACGCTGCCCCGAATCCGCTGGACGCTCCGGCGATGACGGCGACTTTTCCTTCGAGAGCACCCATGAGCCCACCTTCTTTAACGTGTTAAAAATCCTTAACGCGTTAAAATCCATGTGCAGAAGCCCGTCAAGCTCATAAGCTGCGTAACGCTTGTGACGCTGCTTGAAGCCAATAAAAATGCCCGGCGGGCCCGCATTTTGGCGGCCGCGCGCACATTGCTGGAAAAGCACGGCTATGCAGGCGTCACGATGCGCGGCTTGGCGGACGAGAGTCAGGTCAGCGTGCCGACGCTTTACAACCTGTTCGGCGGCAAGGAACCGCTCTTGCTGGCCGCTGTCGAAGAACGCTTTGTCGATGTGCTCTCGCTGCCGGTGAATCGCAAAGCCAAGCCTTCCCTGCAGAGCGTGCTGTCGCTGTTCGAAACCATGAACGCACCGTTGATAGAAGCGCCACGCTATTCGCGCACGATGATTCAAGTGTTCATGGGCACAGCGGGTACGCGCACGACCAGCATGCGCATGGCGCGCGCCATGGGCGAACGTCTGGCCACTTTACTGTTCGCGCTGAAGAAGCAGGGTACTCTCGTGGCCTGGATCGACGGCATCGCCCTCGCACAGCGCATCGGCAGTCACTATCTGGCGAGCGTGATCACGTGGGGCACCACGCGGCAGAGTACGGATGTGTTGCGCGCCACGACCGAATACGAGTTGTGTTTGGCGCTGCTCGGAGCCGTTGCTCACAAGCGCGATCGCGATTTCTTGCAGAAGCGAATGATCGCCACGCAGCCGCTCGTGACTCAGGCAGCGCTCGCGCAGACCGTACGCGAAGATCGCAACAGTAAGACCTCCGCTGTCTGAACACCGGAAGGACGTACTGCGAGCGTGCGCATCAGCGCTGAGCGATCTTACGTTGTTTGCGCTCGAGCTGGCGGCGGCGCTTTTCTTTGGTGCGCTCGGATGGGGCGCGACCCTTTTGCGGCTTTTGCTCTGCGTGATGCTCCCAGCCTGCGCCCGCCGTCGCGCCCAATTCGAACACTGCGACTTCGCGACGGCCTCGTTCTCCGAGCCTGAGCGGAATGACCGCGGCACCGATGCCTGCACCGACGTAGACAGCGCCTTTGGCCTGATTGCGACGACGACAACCGTAAAGTCCGTGTACGTAGCGATGCCCTACGATGCGACCAAGTAAGATCTCGTGCATGCTCGCGAGCGTGACTTGCCCGGCGTGCGTATGCCCCGAAAACACGAGCGGAACACCGCGCTCCCACAGTCGGTCGGCCTCTTCGGCGATATGCGACAGGCCGATCGTGGGTAAGTCGTGGCGCAAACCCTTCACGGCTTCGTCTACGTCTGCGTGCCCGGTGTAGGCATCGTCGAGGCCGACAACCTGGAGCTCCTGATGGCGTAGCGTGATCGTGGTGTTGGCGTTATCGAGCACCTCTGCGCCGGCACGACGTAAGGCGCGGCGCACCGAGTCTGCACCAGACCAATGGTCATGATTGCCCAGCGTGCAAATGACAGGCGCTTTCAGGCTGCGAATCCCGTGCTCGAGCTGATCTAAGTAAGCCTGACTGTGGCAAACGAAATCGCCGGTGATCACCACCAAGTCGGCATCCTGAGCATTGGTGAGCTCGATCGCCGCCATCTGCACCGCCATGGGGGTGACTCGGCCAAAATGCTGATCCGTCAGGTGCGCGATGCGCAAATGATTCAGCTTGTCCTCGTGATCAACGTGCCCTGCGAATCGCCGAAGCTCGATACGCTCGGCCCCGACCGGGGGAGCCTTTGGCAGCTGAGAGAAGCGTGGCCGTTGGGCCTTTTCACTCGCGCGCATGCACCATGTTAACGCGCTCAGCCCGAAGGGGAAGGACCATCACGGGTCAGAAATCGCGCTCGGTCGCACCTTGCGGCACCACGGAGGAGCATGCCCTGCGTGTAGCTTGGGCTATAGTCGCGGCCATGTTGAAGGTATTCGTGCCGAAAGAGCGCCGCCCCGGTGAGACCCGCGTGGCGGCCACGCCTGACACCATCAAGAAGCTGGTCAAAGAAAACATCGAAGTCGTGGTCGAAGCGGGCGCAGGAGAAGCTGCTTCGTTTCTCGATGCGGCCTACGAAGCAGCCGGAGCCAAACTGACACGCGATCTCGCCACAGCGTGGTCGACTGCAGACATTGTGCTCAAGATTTCAGAGCCAGCTCAAAATGATGACCTAGGTAAGCATGAGGCAGATGCCCTCAAGCCGGGCGCCATCATCGCGGGATTGATGTCGCCCCATCGAAACTTGGACATGGTCAAGCGCCTTGTCCAAAACAAGATCAGTGCTTTTGCGATGGAGCTCGTGCCGCGCATCACGCGCGCCCAGAGCATGGATGTGCTGTCTTCACAGGCGAACATCGCCGGTTACAAAGCAGTGCTGCTCGGGGCGGTCAATCTTCCCAAGTACTTCCCACTGTTGATGACCGCTGCAGGTACGATCCAGCCAGCGCGTGTGGTGATCATGGGCGCGGGCGTGGCGGGTCTGCAGGCGATCGCCACGGCCAAGCGTCTGGGTGCGGTGGTCGAAGTCAGCGACATTCGCCCCGCCGTCAAAGAGCAGGTGCAATCCTTGGGCGCCAAGTTCATCGAGCTGCCCAACCTGGAGAGCGGCGAAGGCCAAGGCGGCTACGCCAAAGAGATGAGCGCCGAGTTCCTACAGAAGCAGCAGGAGATCGTGAAATCGCGCGTGATCATCGCGGATATCGTGATCACTACGGCGCTGATTCCTGGCCGGCCCGCACCGAAGCTCGTGACCGCGGACATGGTGCAGGGCATGAAGCCGGGCAGCGTGATCATCGACCTCGCAGTCGAGCAGGGCGGCAACTGCGAGCTGTCAGAAGCAGGCAAGACCGTGATCAAACACGGGGTCAAGATCATCGGCGAAGCGAACCTGCCGGCGAGTATGCCTTACGATGCAAGCACCCTGTTTGCGCGCAACGTACAGGCGCTGCTGATGTTGTTTGCCAAGGGCGGCGAGCTCAAGCTCGACCTCACTGACGAGGTGATCGTGGGCACGCTGCTCACGCACGACGGTAAGGTGATGCACGCTCCGACCGCCCAGTTGCTCGCGGGCAGCTGAGCGTGTTGCGCGCACTGATCAAAGAGCTGCGCCCACATCAGTGGGCAAAGAACGCGCTCGTGGTCCTGCCTGTATTGCTGGCGCCTGGTCTTCCCAAACTAGAGTTGATGCTGCGCGGAATCATTGCTGCCTGCACGTTCTCGCTGTGCGCATCGGCGGGTTACGTCTTCAATGACTTGCTCGATCTGCAGGCGGATCGCGCGCACGCCACGAAAAAGACGCGACCATTCGCGTCCGGCGCGCTGCCGGTCAAGCTCGGGCCGCCCCTCTTCATCGCGTTGATGGCGGCAAGCTTCGGCATCTCGCTCACGATGCTGCCCGTGGGCTTTACGTGGATGCTGGTGCTCTATTTCGTGGGCACCCTGTCTTACTCTTTCTACTTCAAGCGTCGCCTGTTGCTCGACGTGCTGGTGCTCGCGGGTCTGTATACCCATCGCATCCTGGCGGGAGGGATCGCTACAGGTGTACCCATCAGCGCCTGGCTGCTTGGATTCTCGATGTTCCTGTTCCTAAGCCTCGCGTTTGCCAAGCGCTACACGGAGCTGCTCGCGCTGACCGAAGACAAGATTCGCAATCGCAACTACTTCAAGGCCGACCTGCAGATGGTGGCGAGTATGGGGCCCGCGTCGGGCTATCTCGCGGCCTTGGTCTTCAGCTTGTATGTAGAGGGCGGCGGCAGCGTTCAGGCCGCCTATCGCGAGCCGGTCTTACTATGGCTGGCTATGCCGATCTTACTGTATTGGGTAAGCCGAATTTGGATCCTGACGGGTCGCGGCGAGATGCAAGATGACCCGGTCCGATTCGCGTTGAAGGACCCGGCAAGCCTTGGCTGCGCGTTGGCGATAGGACTCGTGGCCGTGATCGCGCGCTTCACGCCGCCTTGGTTGTCGGCGATCTTGCACGGCTGAGCATAACGAGCAGCTCGCTGTGCTTGGCCGCAGCGGAGCGCTGCAACCGTGACTTACGCCTACAGCAGCCCGCGCATCATCAGCGCTTCACCGCGAGTGTGGCCTTGTGGCGCTCAATCAGGAGCTGCGCTTCGCTGTGGGTGCGCAGGCGCTTGTCGAGCTGCCTTGTCGATTCCGTCTTTGAGATCGCCTCCGGAAAAGCCTGGGCATAGCCGGCAGCTTCAGCCGATGATGGCAATGTGGGTTGTGCCTGTCGACCGGCGCAGCCAGACGCCCAAACCACGCTTACAGCGGAAAGCAAGAGAAAGCATCGCGACATGGGGCAGGCGTAGCGGTGGGGGGCTCAGGACCGTCAACGGTTGACAGTCAGAAACCGGCGCCACTACTGTGACAAGCGAGCCTCGGGGAACCGCAATGATTTCTCGTTCTGAATGAGCACTTCGCACCAACATCGCCTGATCGGACAAATCATCGCGGACCGCTATCGCGTCGAGGCCTTACTCGGCGAGGGCGGCATGGGTGCAGTTTACGTTGCGGAGCATCTGACGCTGCATAAACAGGTCGCGCTCAAGGTCGTGCATCCGGAACACGCCGGAAACGCCGAGCTTGCGGCACGCTTTGCGCAAGAGGCGATGGTCACTTCGCGCATTGATCATCCGAACGTGATCTCCGCGATGGACTACGGCACGCTCGACGACGGGACCGCGTTCTTAGCCGTGCAGCTCGTGCGCGGTCCGAGCCTGAGCAAAGTGCTCGAAACCGAAGGCCAGCTGCAGTGGACGCGTGCAGTCGAGCTGGGCTCGCAAATCGCCGACGCGCTGGCTGCGGCCCACGCACACGGCATCATTCACCGCGACCTGAAGCCTGAAAACATCTTGCTGCAGGCCCTCGACGACGGCGGCGAGATGGTCAAGGTGCTTGACTTTGGCGTGGCCAAGATCGCGCGCGAAAGTCGCGTGCCCGAACCTGGCCGCGCAGACCGACACATCACGCAACTGGGCCTCGTGATCGGCACGCCGGGTTACATGGCGCCTGAACAAGCGATCGGTGGCTCGGCGGATCCGCGCTCTGATTTATACGCACTGGGCGTGATGCTGTGGGAGTCCATCGCCGGTCGCGCGCTCTGGGAAGGCGATGACCTGCAGGCCTTGCTCGAAAAGCAGCTGGCGCAAACACCACCGCCGCTTCTGGAGATTACAACCGACACCACCCTACCTGAAGCGCTGTCCCTGCTCGTGGCCAAGTTACTGGCACGGCGCGCTGAAGACCGCCCCAACGAGGCGAGCGCCGTGCGCGACGAGTTGCGCGAGATCTTGGCGTTCGAAGAGGGTGAGAAACCACGTTGGCGTAGTGGCGCGCGTAGGATGCCGGGGCCCACGCCCAGCCAGCAGCTGCGCACGAATCTGCCGGTACCTCCCGCTCCGCCGATTCCCGCACTGGTAGCGCTCCTTGCCGCGGAGCCATCACGCAGGTTCGGGCGATCTGCGCGACCGGCCTGGCTGTTGACCTTATTAGTCACCACCATCTTAGCGGGTGCCGTGTTCTTAGTGGCGACTGGGCAGCTGCGCGTGACGCCGCAAGGTGAAGCAGCACAGGTCGCACAAAGCGTGGCCAAGCAATTGAATCTGCCACCGCCCAGAATAGGTGCAGAACACGACCAGGGTGCCACGCGCAGCAAGACCGGTTTGCCTGCCAGCCTCGATCCCGTATTCGAGCAGCTGGTCAGCGCCGAAGCACGGGAGCTGCGCGTGTCCGCAGCCAAGGCTTTGCTCGCCCATGTGCCCGTGGATGAGGTGCCTAGCTACGTGCGCCGCATGGCCTATTTGCAGCTTGCGACCACGTGCGCAGCCAAGAAGGCCGAGCTGACCGAGATGTCCTCGCTGCGCGACCCGCGTGTGCTGCCGATGCTGGTGGAGCTGTCCGAGCGACCACGGGCCGGCTGTGGCCGACGGAAGCGTGATGACTGCCTGGCATGTCTGCGCGAGCCACTGGTCAATCTGATTGACGATTTGCAAAAGTTGTAGCCGCGCGCATTCACTCCTCAGTGGGTTTCGAGGTACTTCGCAAGATCATCGGCACCGCCGATGTGTTTGCCGGCGATGAACACCTGGGGCGTGGTCGCACGACCGCTCACCGCTTGCAGCGAGGCATTGGTGATGTCCGTGCCAAGCTTGATCTCCTCGTAGCTCCATCCCTTTTTGGTCAACATGTCCTTGGCGCGCGCACAGTGGGAGCAACCAGGACGTGAGAACATCGTGATGGCGTCAGGAACCTTAGCTTTGGCGTTGAGATAACGAAGCATGGTGTCCGCATCGGAAACCTCGAAAGGGTCACCATCCTGCTCAGGCTCTACGAACATTTTTTCGATTACACCGTTGCGCGCCAACATCGAGTAACGCCAGCTGCGCTTCCCAAAACCGATGGCCGACTTGTCCACCAACATGCCAATGGCCTCGGAAAACTCGCCGTTGCCGTCGGGCAGCAGGCGCACACGCGTCAGGCCCTGAGCTTTACCCCACGCTTCCATGACGAACGCGTCGTTGACCGAAATACAGACAATCTCGTCCACTCCCTCCTTCGCGAACACGGCCGCAAGCTGCTCGTAGCGGGGCAAATGGGTAGATGAGCAAGTGGGCGTAAACGCGCCGGGGAGCGACAACACGACCACCGTACGTCCAGCGAAGATCTCGCTGCTCTTGACGTCCTTCCAGACGCCACCTTCGCGCGTATGAAAAACGACCTCGGGAATTTTCTGACCTTCGCGTGAAACCATGACTGCCCGCCTTCTTGACGGAGCGACTGCTCAGCCGCCCTCTCGACAAGCGTGGCTCCCAAAACAAGAAAGCGCGAATCGATTCGTGCGCGCAGGACCTGCGTACACAACTGGCACAACTTCACCGAGATCGACGTGCCCGATGGTGTCATGGCTGCGCTGAGCTTTCAGTGAGTGCTGTGCGCGACCGGCAACGAGCGTGCGAGCTGTCCGCGTGGGGTGCGCACGAAGAACAGCCAGAACCACAGCGCCGCCAACGCCGTGCCGACCGCGACCAAACCAAACAGACCCGAGAAGGTAAGGTTTTGCTTCTCGAGTGCAACGCCGCCCAAGGAGGCCAAGAGGAACACGGTGCCCGTTTCGGAGAACTGCATGAAGCCGGAGATGTGTGGACGATAGTGCACCTCGACCACCTCCATCGCGTACTGAGTCTTGGCGGCGCGAGCCATCTGCGAAAAACCGATCAACAACGCATAGCCTGCGCCGGCAGCAAACCAATGGGGGATGATCGCTACCAAGCCTATCCCCATAGACATGCCGAGCGTGGTGACGATGAACGTGGTCGACAGACCGAGGCGCGCGATAAGCGCGGGCGTGGCGAACACCGCCAAGGCCGCAAACAGCTGGCCGTAGCTCAAGAGCACGCTTACTTGCGCAGTATCGAGCTTCAGGTCGG
>JBKJIA010000490.1:0-6460 GCA_046598735.1 Polyangiales bacterium | reverse complement strand
CGCGATCGCTTGCGACTTGGCGGCCAGCAACCTGGTCTCGTCCGTGCTTACGCCCAATTACAACGAGGGCCATCGCGATCACTTCCACCTCGATATCAGGCCGGATGATCCGCGGGTTTTTCTGCGCTGATCCGCGGCGCTGGCTGCTCGCCTCCGAGATAGGTCCGCACTAGCCTTCTGGGAATGACTTACCTCAGCAAGATCACGGCTCATGAATGGCGCTACCCGCAAGAGCCCGCGCGCGCTTCTGGACACTTGAACGTGTCGAGTGCACCCCCGCACGACGTGTACTGGGCCGAGTACGGAAACGCGCAGGGCGAGCCGGTGCTGGTGGTACACGGCGGCCCAGGCGGCGCCACCGATCCGGTCATGTCGCGCTTTTTCGACCCTAAGCGCTACCGGATCATCCTATTCGATCAGCGCGGTTGTGGAAAGAGTCGTCCCAGTGCGAGCGACGCCGATGCGCGACCCGCCCTGAGCAATAACACCACTCCCCACCTCATATCCGACATGCACAAGCTGCGCGAGCACTTGGGGGTACAGGGTAAGATGCACGTGTTCGGCGGCAGCTGGGGCAGCACACTCGCCCTCGCCTATGCCATCGCCCATCCGCGCACGGTGGAAACCTTAGTCCTGCGAGGCATCTTCTTATGCCGGCGCAAAGACATCGACTACTTCTATCAAGGCAATGCGGAGCAATACGCGAGTGACCCCCATGATACGCGCTTGCCAGGTACTTACCTGTTCTTCCCGGAGGCATGGCAGCGCTTCGTGGAAGTGATTGAGCCAAGCCGGCGCAAAGACATGGTGAAAGCTTATGCGGAGATTTTCGCAGCAGCGCCTGATTCTGACGAAGTACGAAGGCGTCAGACCGCCGCCGCCATCGCCTGGTCGACCTGGGAGGGTGTGACGAGCTACCTGTCTCAAGACCTAAGCGATCTGAGTAAGTTTGCAGAGCCCGAATTCGCCAAGGCTTTTGCGCGCATCGAGAACCACTACTTCATGAATGGCGCTTTCATGGCGGGCTCAGGCGAGGCCCATCGCGACCAGGACTACTTGCTCGCGAATATCGCCACGATCAAGGACATTCCCGTGCACATCGTGCATGGTCGCTACGACGTGGTCTGCCCGCTGTTCCAGGCAGAAGACCTGGTCGCGGCACTAAGATCGGCTGGCGCAACTCAGATCGAGTATCGCATCACGGCAGCGGGCCACAGCATGCAGGAGCGCGAAAACAATCACGCGCTAAGCGACGTGATGGATTCGCTGCCCCCCATGCGCGGAGTCTAAGGCGGCCTAAGCCCAATGCCAGTCAGCTAGGGTTCCGTGCCCTCATCCCCAACCCTTCTCCCACGCCGGTGGGAGAAGGGCGTCGGAACGCGTATGCGTGCGGAATAACCCGGGAAAGACGCTCTCTCCTCCCTCTCTCCCACCTGCGTGGGAGAGGGCTGGGGTGAGGGCGCTCCACGGGCGAGGAGCTAGTCAATCCACTCTAACTGACCGGCATTAGGCTTAGAGCCGACAAGCACGGAAGCAGCATTAAGGGCACGCCAGAACGCCCCACCCCGTCACTCCTGCGCGCCCAATTTAGAAGTACTTGCCAGGGTCGTACCCTTTGAACGCGACGTAGTCTGCGAGGTCCTTACGGATGAAGCGCATGGCAAGGCTAATCACCACCACATCATCGAGCGCCCCAAGACCCGGCACAAAGTCCGGCACCACGTCACTGGGACTGACCGCGTACAACAGTGCCGCACCAGCCACGGCGAGCGAGACCCAAGGCACGGCACGATACCGTTTAGCGCGCACGTCATCAATTAGGTCCAGGACTAAGGTTGCCTGGTTGGTGATCTTTTGCATGCGCTCTGGCACGCTCGCAAGCTCTCTGCGTACGCGTGCGCGCTGGTCGAGCACTTTGAGCATGTACTGGCTCCCTAACCGCTTGGCCATGCGCTCGCGAAAACTCAGTACGCCCGTTCCAGAGACCTCATCTGCTTCGAATCCTGGCGAGCTCGCGCGCGGCGCCTCGTGCATCCTCGTTACCTTCGCGGCTTGCCGACTTACCTGCATCGTTGCCATCGCACTCTCCCTACTGCGCTAAAGTGCGCAGCACGGCTAACGCAAGCTGCATGCCGCAGACGGCGACTTCTCACCGCCCGCAAGCACGCCTACAAAACAGGACTTGGGGGGGCGTTGCGTCAACCCGGGTTACGTACCTTGGCTTCGCGACTCCAGATGCGATGTTTGCTGGCAGCCGCGATGAACCCATCGAGGCCATCGTCCAAGCTTACGATGCCCTCGTCTGCCGTCAGCTCCACATGGGCGGCGCGCAAGAGGGGCTCGGCTTCCGGCACAAAGCCTACGACCTTAAGGTGAACGAAAGCGTTGTGGACCCATTCTATGGCCGCGGCCTGAGTCAACAGGGCAGCCACCCCACTCTCGGAAGGCGCGACGATCACCGCATCGAATAACATCGATGGGCCACCGGAAAGAGCATGGTCCACCTCAATGGTAAGGTTCTTGCGCGAGCTGACCCCGCCAATGGTGGGCGCGACGAGCTCGACTTTCGCGCCCTCTTTCTGGGCACGCTCTTGGATCGCACGGAGCTGAGCATCGTCGACGCCATCGGTCACTAGCACGCCAATCTTACGGCCTTTGAGCGTGTGCGGCGCTTTACTAAGCTGACTCAACGCAGGGGACGGCGCCATGTCCAGCACCTCAGTAGCCGCCTTGATGTCGTCCGCCTGACCTTCCATACCGAGGGCCTTTTCGACTGTATGCAAGAGCTGCTTGTCGACATGGGCGAGCTGCCCGAGCATGCGCGTGCGCACCGCCTTGGTTTTGACCTTGGCGAGCTCGAACGCAAAAGCGCTGGCGATGTGCAAACGCTCGGGCTTGGTCATCGAGGTCCAAAACAGCCGCGCCTGCGAATAGTGGTCGGAGAAACTCGCGGAGCGCACGCGCAGTTTTTCGCCGCCTTCTGGGACGGCCACGCTATGGAAGCCCCGTTCCGGATCTTCGCGAGGCGCTTCTTGATCAAGACTGTTGGGGGAATACGCCACGCGCCCGGTCGCGCGCGTGGAGCGCATGTGCCCACCCCTTTGCATATTATGCCAAGGGCACTTGGGTGCGTTGATCGGCAACTCGTGAAAGTTCGGACTGCCCAGACGCGACAGCTGCGTATCTAGATACGAGAACACGCGGCCCTGCAGCAGCGGGTCGTTACTGAACTCGATGCCCGGCACAAGATGCGACGGACAGAACGCGACCTGGTCGGTCTCATCAAAGAAGTTGTCTACGTTTCGGTTGAGCACGAGCGTGCCCAACTTCGTCAAAGGAACGAGCTCCTCCGGGATAAGCTTAGTGGGATCGAGCACGTCGAAATCAAAGCTTTCGGCCGTTTTTTCGTCAAAAGCCTGCACCGAGAATGCCCATTCTGGAAAGTCACCGCCTTCGATCGCTTCCCATAGATCGCGGCGATGAAAGTCAGGGTCGGCGCCGTTGAGCTTGAGGGCCTCATCCCAGATCAGCGAAAACGTCCCGAGCTTAGGTCGAAAATGAAACTTCACGAACGTGGACTTTCCAGGCGCGTTCACCATCCGAAACGTGTGAACGCCGAACCCCTCCATCATGCGGAAGGAACGCGGGATCGCGCGATCGGACATGACCCACATCAACATGTGCGTGCTCTCGGGCATGAGCGACACGAAATCCCAGAACGTGTCGTGCGCAGACGCTGCCTGTGGAAAGCCGCGGTCAGGCTCGGGCTTCACAGAGTGCACCAAATCGGGAAACTTCATCGCGTCTTGAATGAAGAAGACCGGGATGTTGTTGCCCACCAAATCGTAGTTACCCTCCTGGGTGTAAAATTTAACCGCAAAGCCGCGCACGTCGCGCGCCAAATCGGCTGAGCCTTCGCTGCCTGCCACGGTCGAGAAGCGCACGAAGACTGGCGTCTTTTGCGCGGGATCCTGGAGGAAGCCTGCCTTGGTAAGGCTTGCGTGCGACTTGTCGGGCTGAAAGTAGCCATGGGCGCCAAAGCCGCGGGCGTGCACGATGCGCTCTGGGATCCGCTCATGATCAAAATGCGTGATCTTCTCGCGCAGCACGAAGTCTTCGAGCAACGTGGGCCCGCGCGCTCCGACTCGCAGGGAATTTTGATCATCGGAAAGGGTAGTGCCTTGGTTCGTGGTCAAGCGTGCTGCGCTGCCACTGGCCACCTGGTGCAGCTCGGAGCCTTCGCCCAAGTGCGAGTCCGCACCATTCTTGGGCTTGGGCTTGCGCGGCGCTTCACTGGACGATTTCTTCGCGGTCATGGGGGGACTCCTTCGCGTCCGACTCGGTTGGTTTAGCGGAGCCGCAATGCAAGGGTGGTGCCGCATCATTCCAGCGGATTCAGCGGGCGTTGAGGCAAAAAGCCACGTGCTCGATCGCTGGTTTGACGCGGATTGTTCGCCTGATCGCCGTTGGTCCAACGCGCGACAGTGCAGGCTGCTTTGCGTGTCGTTCTGCCCCAGTGCTGCGTTTATGAACCCTCACGCGCCCGAGAGCCTTATCGCCCAATGGGGATGGTGAAACTCGCTACGCGCGGGTTATATATGCGGGACCAATTTTCCTTTGCTGGGGAGGCGCTGTGTCACACGCCGTGGATCTTTTGCGTATTCTTGTCGTCGAGGACGACGAAGATTCCGCCGATTTGCTTGCAGAGACGTTTCAAGATCGCGGCCATCAAGTCGAGATATGTCGCAACGGTGCGAGCGCACTCGCAGCTGTGACGCGTTTTTTGCCGCACGTCGCCGTGCTGGATGTGGGGTTGCCCGACATGACTGGCTACGCCCTGGCCACGCAGATACGCGCCATTTTCGGAGCCAGCTCCGGAAATGGCTCCGACGCCTCCGCTCAGCTGCACCTGATTGCGCTGACGGGTTACGGCGGCGAAGAGGAACGGGCTCGCGCGCTCGCTGCAGGCTTCGATGCGCATCTTCTGAAACCGGCCCATCCCGACGTGCTCGTGCGCGCGGTCGAGCAGGGCCGTCGTCCAAATATTATCGCTGAGCTCGCCAAGACGAAAGACTCGCGCGCGCAAGAGGCTCTGGCAGGGGAGAAGCTAACGTGACCACGAAACAATCGAGCAAGTCCGCAAAGTCGACGGTCGCGCCAGCGCGAGGCAAGCGCAGCAAGCCGACACCCCAAAGCGCCGTCGCTAACGCTCTCGACGAGACGCCGCCTGAGAACGGAAAGAGCGGGGGCCATAGTAAGGTCCAACATAGTAAGGTTGCGGGCGACGACGCGGCGCCCCTTGACAAAGCACAGCGCAACGGCGGCAGCGATGACCGCCGCTCCTACCGCGCGAGTGATGGCAGAGTGGGCGCCAGCACGGTCACCATGAAGAATGCCGTCGGCGGCATGGTGCCGATCACCGAGTGGGACAGACTTTCCGCCCACAGCCGCACCGAGGTTGAGCAGCTCGTGGACGTGCTCAAAGCGCTCAAACAGGGCGATTTCAACGTGCGTTATGAGTTTGGCAAGGGCGGTATCTTGAGCCGTGCGGGCGAGCTCCTGAACGACATCATCGGCCTGAACGAGCACACCACGAGCGAGCTCGTGCGCGTCGGTAAGGTCGTCGGTCAAGAAGGTAAGATGCACGAACGTGCGTCGGTGGGCCCCGCCAAGGGCTCGTGGGCCCTGGGCATGTCGTCGGTCAACCAGCTGATCGCGGATCTGGTCGCACCGACCAACGAGGTCGCACGCGTGATCACGGCTGTGGCGCGCGGTGACTTGTCGCAGAAGATGGTGCTCGAGATCGAAGGCCGCCCGGTGCGCGGTGAGTTCTTGCGCATTGGTACCACCGTAAACTCGATGGTGGATCAGCTGAACTCGTTCGCTGCCGAGGTGACGCGCGTCGCCAAGGAAGTCGGTAACGAAGGTAAGCTCGGCGGTCAGGCAGACGTCAAAGGCGTCTCCGGCACCTGGAAGGATCTGACCGATAACGTGAACGGCCTCGCGGCAAACTTGACCGCCCAGGTACGTAACATCGCCAAGGTGACCACGGCCGTCGCCAAGGGCGATTTGTCACAGAAGATTACGGTCGACGCGAAGGGCGAAATCTTAGAGCTGAAAAACACCATCAACGTCATGGTGGATCAGCTCTCCTCGTTCGCTGCAGAGGTGACGCGCGTCGCAAAGGAAGTCGGTAACGAAGGTAAGCTCGGCGGTCAGGCAGACGTCAAAGGCGTCTCGGGCACCTGGAAGGATCTGACTGACAACGTAAACGGCCTCGCGGCAAACTTGACTGCCCAGGTGCGAAGCATCGCGAAGGTGACGACCGCCGTCGCGAATGGAGATTTGTCGCAGAAGATAACGGTCGATGCGCGCGGTGAAATCTACGAGCTCAAGAACACGATCAACACCATGGTCGACACGCTTCGCTCGTTCTCGGCCGAGGTAACACGCGTCGCCA
>JBKJIA010000403.1:0-4012 GCA_046598735.1 Polyangiales bacterium | reverse complement strand
CGCCGAGCAGGAGGGGTGGCCGGCCGGCGTGAAGTACATCGTCGGCAACGAGGCCTGCGAGCGCTTCAGCTTCTACGGCATGAAGGCGATCCTGTTCGTCTACATGACGTACTTGCTGCAGCAAAGCGGCATCGTGGGCGAGCTCGCTGAAAAGCAAGCCACCGGCGTCGTACACACCTTCGTCGCAGGCGTTTACGCGCTGCCCATGATCGGGGCACTCGTCGCAGATCGCTTGTTCGGCAAGTACCAGACGATCATCGGCCTCTCGTTAGTTTACTGTTTGGGTCACGCTTGCCTCGCCATGTTCGAAGGCAACGTCACCGGCTCGATGACGGGCCTGGTGCTGATCGCAGTCGGTTCGGGCGGCATCAAACCTTGCGTCTCTGCGCACGTCGGCGATCAGTTCGGCCGCGGCAACTGGAGCAAAGTCGAGCGCGTCTACCAGGCGTTCTATTTCATCGTCAACTTCGGCTCCATGTTCTCGACACTGCTTATCCCGTGGCTCAAGCAGACCTACGGTTTCGGGGTCGCCTTCGGTGTACCGGGCGTGCTCATGTTCCTCGCGACGATCGCGTTTTGGATGGGGCGCAAGGTGTTCGTGCACGTACCG
Organism: Polyangiales bacterium; assembly: GCA_046598735.1. Taxonomy (GTDB): domain Bacteria; phylum Myxococcota_A; class Polyangia; order Polyangiales; family DASUME01; genus DASUME01. The sequence continues at coordinate 3,402 of JBKJIA010000403.1, read as the reverse complement.
CCCGTACCCGGCGGCAAGTACGGTCTCATCGACACGCTCAGCGGCATCTTACTGTTCCTGACGATTGGTATGCCCATGTTCGGTTCGGGCTTCAGCGAGAGCTACGGCGCGCTCGGCTGGGTTACCAAGGTTGCGATTTCGGTCGGATTCCTCGTGGCGGGCCTGGCGGTGTTCGCCTGGCGTCAATCCTTGCGCCCGGATGACGGCTTTCTCGGCGTGCTGATTTACGCCCTGCGCGCACGCTTTACCGGCCACGAGCTCGAGCCGCTGCCCACCGCCGGCGATCATGTCGGCGCCGTCGGGGCCGATGTGGTGGGCAACCTACGCAGTCACTCGTTCTGGGGCCCGGCTGCCAAGCGTTTCGGCCAAGAAGCCGCCGAGGGCCCGCCTGCCGTGCTCAGCATCATCTCTGTCTTCGCCATGGTCAGCGTGTTCTGGGCCTTGTTCGACCAGCACGCTTCGAGCTGGATTGCGCAAGCCAAAGAGATGGACCGCCACATCTTCGGTTTCGAGATCATGCCCGAGCAGATCTCGGCCGCAAACCCCGCGCTCGTCATGCTGCTCGTCCCGATCATGGGCATGCTGGTGTATCCCGGCATCGAGAAGTTCTTACGCTTCAAGATGACGCCCCTGCGCCGCATGTCGGGCGGCATGTTCTTGGCCGCCGCCTCGTTCGTCGTCGTGGCCCTCGCTCAACAGCGCATCGACGCAGGCGAAACCGTGCACATCGGTTGGCAGCTCGTGGCCTATGTCATCATCACCACTGCCGAAGTCATGGTGTCGGTGACCGGTCTCGAGTTCGCCTACACCCAAGCGCCGCGCCGCATGAAGTCCTTACTGATGGGCTTCTGGCTACTGGCGGTGTCGTTCGGCAACATCTTGGTGGCGCTGCTCGCACGCTTCGAGAATCTGCCCCGGGTGCAGTTCTTTTGGACGTTCGCCGGTTTGATGGTGGTAGCGGCCTTCATTTTCGCCGGCCGCGCCGCCTTCTACCAGTACAAGACCTACACGCAGTGACGGCCGGCTAACCACGGTCACTGCGAGCCCTACTGTGCGGTGCGCTCCGTGATCATGAACTCGACGCGTCTATTCTTGGCACGTGCGGCGTCGGTGAGGTTGGGCGCGAGCGGCTTTTCCATACCGTAGCCCTTTGCGAACATGCGATCGCGCTCCACGCCTGCCTTGACGAGCCAATCCTTCACGGCTTCGGCGCGCCGCTGCGCAAGGTCCATGTTGTGCTCGGGCGTGCCCTTGTCATCCGTGTGGCCCTGAACTTCGACCTTGAGCACGGTGGGATTGCGCATCATCGCATCCGCGATCTCCGTCAATAGCGGCTCGCTGCGCGCTTCGATGTTGGCGGTGTCTGTGGTGAAGAAGATGGTGCCGCGAATCTGAATCTTGTCCTTCTTGACCTTGACCGCGGCCACCTTCGGCATGGGTACGAGCTTGATCGAGACGTCAGCTTCTTCGCGCACTTTGATCACGACGGGCGTGACCGAGATAAGGAAACCTTCCTGTTCGATGCGTGCGTTGTAATCGCCAGGCTTCAGGTCCTTCTCCGCGAACTTACCGGAGATGTCGGTCGTGATCGTGCGAGCCTCAGGGCCTGTGAGCATGATGCGCACTGCGGCCACGGGTGCCCCTGCGGCATCGAGCACTTGCCCCTTGGCAGAGCCCATGCGCGGTAGCGCCACGAGACCGCAAGTGAGCTGAACATCGCCACCCGCAGGTGGGATCGTGGTGCTGCAAGTGCCCGGTTGATAGCCAGCCGCTTCCACATCGACGTGCACTTCGCCCGGGTCGAATGCGTAGCTGACAAAGCGGCCATCCGCGCCCGCCCAGAGCGGCGTCACGTCTTTGCCCGAGAACGAAACCTTGGCATCAGCTACCACGGTGCCCGCATCCTGCTCCACGATCGTGCCCTGCACGCGGCCGGTCGGGGCAATGATTGCTGCTATTTCCACGCGCTTTTCGACTTCGCGAATCTCAGGCGCCTTTTTGCGCGTGTCGACCGTGTAGCCCGCACCGAGGATGATGCGATAGGGCGCCTGGGGCGCGAGCTCTTGGACGAAGTTAGTGGTCCCCGATAGACCGATGTCGACCGCTGCCAGCAGGTTCAATCCCGCTACGGGCCAGATGCGCGCGCCCACCAGAACGTGCTGGGGGAACGTGTCGGGACCTTCCTGATCGAGGCAGCTGTCCGTGCGCGCAAGTTTGCCGCCCGCGCTGTTGACCACGTACGGGCACTCGAAACCCTGACGGTTCACCGGCACATCGAGCTGCCATTCCGCAAGCGGATGGATAGCCACGCTGTCGTTCACTTCGAGCGGCAGCTCCAGGCCGACGCCGACGCTCACGCGATCGACGCGATTGATACCGAGTGCCAGCCGTTCGCGACGATCGACGTAGTGGTTGTAGTCGTCCTTTTGGGTGGTGGCCCGCGTCTGACCATTGGCCACGAGATTGTCATAACGCGCGTCCTCGAGCTCTTTGACGGTCTTGGCGGAGTTGTCGAACGTGTAGCCCGCATTCAAGCGCACCTGCACCGGTACATCGTTCGCAAGCTCGCGAAAATCGAAGGCCAAGTTGCCGCGCAGGCCCACGGTGGTCGCATCGAATGCCACGCCCACGTCGCCTTCATCGTTCAACAGACTCAGCATTGCATCTGCGCCAAAGGTAAGGCCCGGCGTAGCTTCGTAGTAGCCCTTCACATCGAAGTGCATGTCGCCCACGGCCTGCACCACCGTCGGCTCGTAGTTGCCGTTGCGATTCGAGCGCGTGGTGATCGCAGCACTCAGCTCAAAGTATTCGATCGGCGTAGCAGACAACGCCAGCACGCCGCCCACGTAGCGATTCTTGTCCCCGCTATCCAGGTAGTCCTTCTTCACGAAGAAGTCCGTCGCGAGGTGCAGACGAAAAGAGCCCGCGGCGCCAGAGCCCGCATCGACTATGTACACGCCGCCGACCGGACCAAAATACGTGCTGCCCGCGCGCAGCTCACGCCAACGCTGATGCTCTGCATCGATGGGCGTGCGCTCTTCTTCCGGCGCAGCCGCAGCAGGCGCGGGCTGGGCCGCGGCATCCACGGTTCCTGTGGCGGCCGCACCGTCCGAGGTCGATGCATCGATCGAACCTCCAGCTTGGACTGCTTGGGCACCGGCTGTTTGAACGAAGGCGGGGGCGGATAGGGCTAAGACAACGAGCAGGGTGGAGAGGGAGCGGGACTTGGCCGCGATCCCCCTCAGCGCGAGACGGCGCATTCGGGACTCCTTGGTTTCCTCTGGCGACACCAGGACTTGCCTCGTGTCGGTAGATGCGTGCTCCCAAGCTCCCACCTGGGCGCACGCGCGCCCATTTGTCGCAGGTACGGGGGGGCACTTTCAAGCAAACTGAAACGCGGCG
>JBKJIA010000376.1:0-20073 GCA_046598735.1 Polyangiales bacterium | reverse complement strand
CTAGCCAGCGACCCAAGCCTGCGCGCGCTCATGTCTTGGGAAGCGATAGCACCTGTGCCGAGCAGCAGTCCGCTCCTGGCTGGGTTCGAGCCGCGCCTGCTGCAAGCTAAGCTTAGTGAGCGGGCGCTTCTCTATATGGCGCCTGAGTTTTTCGCCATCCATCCAGTCGAGGCCGATGCGCCGGAAGAAGACGTGCTCTTGCTCGATTATGCATTCTTGAGCACCGTACCGGAAGCGACCCTGAACGTGCCGAGCTACGCACGCTGGCTTGAGCACGCCGACAATACACCTGCCTACGCTTATATGTCCGTGCTGCTCAAGATCTTGAGCCACGCGCGCGGACCTGAGCATTGGATTCTCAAAACCCCACATCACCTCGAACATCTCGATGTATTGCGCAAGGTGTTTCCAGGCGTGCGCGTCATCCATACCCATCGCGATCCCACCCGCACGCTGGGCTCGTTTTGCAGCATGATTTGGCATGGGCGTGGCGTATTTAGCGATCAGGTCGACGCGGCAGAAATCGGCCGTGCTTGGTCGCGCAAGCTCGGCCGCATGCTCGAGCGCGCCCTGGCAGTGCGTGCTGCGGCGCAAGATCAAGGCTTCGTGGACGTGTCTTACTATGATTTGGTAGCTGATCCGCTAGGGACTGCCAAACAAGCCTACGCGAGCCTGGCCCTGCCATTCAGCAGCGCGCTCGAAGCTAAGATGAGTGAGACGCGCGAGCACAACCCGCAACATAAGTACGGTAGGCACAGCTATAAGCTCGCGGACTTTGGACTGACTGCGCAGGGAGTCGAGCCGCTGTTCAGCGAATACCGCAGGCGCTTTTCAGTGCGCAGCGAGGCTTGAGGCTGATGACGTTTTCACCGGCCAGTCGCTCCGTGCTGTCGGCGCGTGACCTTGGACGCTTTGCGCAAGCTACCCTGTTTCATCGTGTCGCTCGCGCGGTGTGTGAGGCGGACTGTCTGCCGCGCAAGGAGCTCTACGAATCATGGGAGGTTGCGCGCCGCGTGCGTCGCCGCTTTCGCGGGGGCCGGGTGGTCGATCTTGCGTGTGGTCACGGACTGACTGCGCAGCTGCTGTTGCTCCTCGACCAAAGTAGTGAATCTGCCTTGGCCGTCGATACGCGCTTGCCTGCAAGCGCACCCCGTTTGCTGTGCGCACTCCAAGCTCACTGGCCAGTACTGCGCGACAAAGTAAGGTTCGAAGAAACGGATCTGACAACCGTAGCGCTCGATGCCAGGGACCTGGTCGTGTCGATCCATGCGTGCGGCGCGCTCACCGATCGGGTGATTGAGCGCGCGATCGCGGCGCGCGCGCGTGTGGCAGTCTTACCATGTTGTCATGACGCAAGGACCTCGGAGGTAGGTGGGTTGCAAGGCTGGTTGGACGCGGCGCTCGCGATCGATGTCATGCGTGCGGCGCGCCTGCAGGCGGCGGGTTACCGCGTGCATACGCAGACCATCCCGAGCGAGATCACACCCAAGAACCGCCTGTTGCTGGCAGAGCCGAGCTGATCCGGCCGTATTAGTGCACGGCTTTGAGGCGTTGGCGCGCAGTAGCGCTGCCGAGCAGGGCGGCGCGTTGCCAGGCGCTGAGCGCATCGGCCGTTCGCCCGCTTAGCTTGTAGGCATCGCCAAGGAGGCGATGATCGTCCGCAAACTTGGGGCGCCGCAGCACGACTGCGCGAGCGGCTTCGAGGGCACGGGTCTTGTCGCCCAGCGCCAAGTAAGCTTCAGCCAAGCCTGCGAGGGCACGTGGGTAGTTGGGGTAGGCCCGCGCCGCGTTCGCATAGATAGCGCGCGCCGCATCATACTTACCTTCGCGTCTCAGCTGATGCCCTTGGCCGACGAGGCGGCTCGCCTCACGTAGCTGCGTATCGCGTGACAGCGTCAGGTCATCTTGCGCCACTTCGCTCAGGTCCGATTCGGTGACGGCGGGCGCGGGTGGGGCTTCCTGTTTCTGCACCGGCTCAGCTGCAAGGGCGGGCGTCGGCACAGGGGCAACGTCGCCTTTCACAGGCAGCTCGAGCGTTGCGGTGGGCGTGTCGATGGTTGCCGCAGACCTGACGGTTGGCGCGGACGCTTGCGCGGATGCAGGCACGGACGTGGCATGTGCGACGTGCAAGGGCGCAGGTTCCAGCGAAGGGGTGGCCGCGCCAAGAAACGCCCATGCTCCACATAGTAAGATCGCGCTCAGGGCGGCGAGTAAAGCGAACGACCGAAACGGCCGCTTGGCCATGGCAGGCGTAGGCGTAGGCGTATGCGTAGACTCGTCAAAAGGCTCTGCAGCGTCCATCGTTTCCATGCTGATCGGCCAGGGCTCGATAAGCTGGGCCGTGGGCCGAACGGGTTGCGCGGCAGCGCGACTCACCAAGGCAATGGCAGGCGGTGGGGGGGGGGGCGTGACACGCGGTGCCGTTTGCGTGATACGCGGTGCATGGGTTGGCGCGGGCGTCGGGGGTGGCAGGGTAGGTCTTGCGTGCGCCGCGCTCGTCATCACGCTTGCGGCAGGCACCTGCTTCGTCGCGGGTGGGATACTAAGGTCGTGACGAGGCCCCGTTTGCAGCGCGGGTTTGGGCGCTGGCGTTTGCTTGGGTTCGGGCGCTTTCTGAGCCGGGTTCGCCGGCGCTTTGCGTTCCGGTGGCTTTCTGGGGCGTGCGGGCGAGAACGCGACCTTACCATTTTCGTTGTTCGGGGCGGCGCGCAGCGCAGCGGGCAATGTGCGTTGATTGGTAGGACGGTCGAACCAATCGTCTTCGACAGGCTCGACTGCGCGCACGCTGATGGGAGACGGTCGCGGCTCGCGCTCGTCTGCGAGGGCGGGCGCCGTATGTTGACTCAGCAGGATGGTTTCGAGCGGTGCCATAATATTAGTGACTGCGGGGTACGCCACCGGCCAGACGGAGACCTTCCCTGACACTTGCGACTGCAACGCAGCGATCGCGTGGACGCCCAGGAGACTTTGTCGGTCGCTGCTTTCGGTGATACCGCCTTGAGCGCCAATGATCAGACCCTCGATCAGGTCTACTTCGATGGTGATGTCCGGGGTCTCGAAGCGGGCGCGCAGCACGTTCGTGCTCTCGAGCAGCGCGCGTAGCGTGCGCATGGGCCCCAGATCGTGCAGCTGCAACTCAAAGGGCTCGTTGCGGCAGGCGTGACGCGCCAGTGACTCGTACTCACCACACAAAAGATTGATGCCGATGGAAAGGTCGCGCACGTTGGGCGCGCTTGCGCCTGCGATCCCAAGTCGCGCGTGGGGAACCAGCAAGATCGGAATCCAACGCAGGCGCGCGTGGCGCCATACCGATTCCACGACCTCGAGGCCCGTGCCCGCGAGGTGATCCGGCTGCATGACCAATACTTCCGGGTCGAGTGCTTCGGCGCGATCGAGCCCGGCTTCGCCCAAACTGAGCACCACCACTTGCGCGCCGCGCGCGCGCAGTGCTTCGGCGAGCGCATCGGACGCACCGGGATCGGGATGGACGACGGCGATGCGCCGACCGCGCAACGAGCGATGAACCCGCGCCGCCGCTGACACGTGCGATAGCCATGCGACGCGTTGCGGCGGCCAGGTCTTGTCGTTGCGATCGCACAGCGTGCAGCCCGCACCCGTTAGAATCTGGGCTACGCCTGCCGGCGCGGCGTCGCGTCCCATCCATAAGACTTGCGTGTGGGCCAGGCTGGGCTTGGGTGCGCTCGAATCACGCGGAGGCCCGTCACGCGCAGGCTCATCATGCGCAGCTCCCCGTACCACGCTCGACGCGCTGGGTTGTTCGCGGGTATTGGATGAGCCCGCCATCAAAGTTCTCCTAAGCCGCTCCCGCCCGCGGACGCCCTTACCTTCAGCGTACACGCATCAGACTGCAGATCGGAACACTCGCCTTACCATTGGCCCGTCGATCTGGGGATACATCGGAGTGTATGTCGGCATAAACGGCCTCCTGGTCGTCATGCGCTGTGTGGCTGCATACGTCACGAACGTGGGCACGAATGAATGGACGGTGCATGGCGGCGGCGGCGAACAGTCGACGTTACTGTTTGGGGTTTCTGCGCAGCTCGGCCAGCTTGTTCACCATTAGCGTGCGCACCACCTCAGCGAGCTCGCGCGCGTCTTGGCCGGCCTGCGGGAGCACGGGCGAAAGCACGCGCACGCGCATGTGCAACACGCTCTCCTGTCGCAATAGTAAGCCGTGCTTAGGGAGAGCATCGCGCGTGCCGTCCACCACGATCGGAAGGATGGGCAGACTCAGCTCCGTGGCCAGTGAAAAGGCGCCGCGCTTGAAATCCTTGATCTCACCATCTTCCGAACGCGTGCCTTCAGGAAAGATCATGATCGACGAGCCCGCCCGCAAGTGCTTCCGGCACTCGTTCAGCATGCGTTCGATGCTGGCCGCGTCGCCGCGCAGCAGCCCCACATAATCGTTCATGCGCATGTTCCAGCCAATGAACGGCACGCGAAAGATCTCGCGCTTGGACACCCACTTGAAATGTCTGAACAGGCCGAACAGAACTAGGATGTCTCCGAGCGATTGATGATTGGCCACGATGACATAGGTCTGGTCGCGGCGAATGTTCTCGAGCCCTTCGAACTTGGGAGACCAAAGCGGCAGCAGCTTCACGTAGTGATAGGCCCACGCGCAGGTGAACAAATGCAAGATGCGTCGCTTGCGATCGAACGGGAAGGTCAGCACAAACAACAGGACAGCCACGGCCCACAGCAGCGGATTGGTAACCAGCATGTAAGACCAGAACAGGACCGAGATGATCCGCATGACTGGCGTGACACGCGTGATGTCGGGGCGCTCGGGGCGCTCGGGGCTTGAGCTCACGCGCGCAAGGCTACTACGTTCGCCGGCAATCAGCGACCAAGCTACTCGCGGTGCAAGCGCCCGCCGTTCCGCCTATCATTCGCCTGGCATTCGCCTAGCGCGCCTTCCGCTTGGCCGGCCTGTGTAACCTTCGGGCACAGGCGGTGGACTATGCAACCAGCAAGTGTTTAGCCAGCTTTCGTTTCGCGCATCCACTTCGAATCGAGGGGCCCATGAGTCACGATCCTGTGTTGAGTGTGAAGCCTTTGGGTTTCGTCTGGGAAACGGCCGATCCGTTTCTGTTTTGCGTTCATCACAACGACGCCTATCCCGCGGGCAACGAAGTGCTCGGGCCGGCGGCCTCGCTTGCCGGTCGCAACATCGGTCAAGACTTCGAAGGTAAGGATGGCTGGCGCATGTACCACGGCGATGTGGTGCCAGGTTTTCCGCAGCATCCACATCGCGGCTTCGAGACCGTCACGCTCGCGCGCCACGGCTACATCGATCACTCCGATTCCATGGGCGCAACCGCGCGCTTCGGACACGGCGACGTGCAATGGATGACGGCGGGCAAGGGCATCGTGCATTCGGAAATGTTTCCGCTGCTCGGCCAGAACAGTAAGAACCCCGTCGAGCTGTTCCAGATTTGGCTCAACTTGCCGCGCGAAGACAAACTGGTGGATCCGCATTTCTCCATGTTTTGGGATCGCGACATTCCGCGGCACAGCACGCGCGACGCGGCCGGCCGGGCAACGGAAGTGACGGTCGTTGCAGGTCATATGGCCGGCGTAAGAGCGCCCGCGCCCCCGCCCAAGTCGTGGGCGGCACGCAGCGATGCAGATGTTGCGATCTGGACGATCAAGCTCGAGCCGCACGCGGAGTGGACGCTTCCCGCCACGGTTCTCGGCAGCAATCGCACGCTCTACTTCTTCCGTGGCAGCGCGCTGCGCGTGGCCGATCGCACGCTCACGAGTCACGTGGGTGTGACGTTGCGACCTGAGCTTTCAGTCACCATCAGCAATGGCCCTAACGAGAGTGAGCTCGTCTTACTGCAAGGTCGCCCGATAGGGGAGCCGGTCGTGCAACACGGGCCCTTCGTGATGAACACGCCCGCTGAGATACAACAGGCCTTCACGGATTATCGGCGCACGCAGTTCGGTGGTTGGCCCTGGCCCAGCGATGGACCCGTGCACGCGCGCGAGGCAGGTCGTTTCGCCAAACACGCAGACGGGCGCATCGAAACGGCAGAGTAAGGTCAAGGAACCCGTGCCTTCTCTCGTGTGGTCCATTGCTTCGCGATTTTCGCCGTATGGGCTCTGTTGTCTGACGGTGTTGGCAGGCTGTGCCACGGCCTTACCATTGCCCAAGGTGGCCGCGCCGGAGCTGGTCGAGCGTGTCGACGTGGTGCCCCCTGTGCCCGTGTCAACGTTTGCCGTGCTGCTCGGCCTGAACCTGCGCGTGCTCGAGCCTCTGCTCACGGACTTGCTCAACACGGAGCTGCCGCTGCGGCAAGCAGACTGGACGCGGGTCACCGGCGATGGCGCAAACCCTCAGGTGGAAACGCGCATGCAAGCCAAGGTGGACAAGCTCAAGCTCACCGTCAAAGGCCACGTCTTACAGGTGCAGGCACGCTTCGCCTATTGGGGTAAGGCGCGTGCCCAGCTTGCCACGCCGTTTGGGAAAGCCTGGCTCAGTCGCGGCACCGATTGGGGTACCGAAAAGCACCCAGGCACCGTGACGCTGACGCTTGCGCTGACGCCTAGCTTGTCGCGTGCTTACGCCCTGACCACGCACTCCTCGCTAGCACGCGTGAGCTTCGAAGCGCCGCCGGGCGATGCGCTGTGCGGAAAGATCGTGATCAAGGTGTGCGTGCCGCGCGAGCAAGCGGCCAAGGAAGTGCACGCTGCGCTCAAGCGCACGATCGAGGAGGTGTCGCCTCAACTCTTGGTCGAGCTGGACCGCCGCCTGGCGCGTGAGACCGACGTGGCGGCGGCGCTTGCACTTGCGCTGGGCACGCTGGAGCATGCGACGCCTGCTCCCGATGGCACCTGGCTTAAGCTTACGGTCGAGGAGATCGCGCTAGGTGAGCTCACAGGTAAGGGAGCACGCGCAGGCGTTCCGCTCGAGTTGCGCATGCGCACCCTCTTCGGCTCCCAGGAACCGGACGTGGTGCGTGAGCTGCCCGAGCGCAAAGACCCTCAGGGCGTGGCGACGGACCTTACGTTTGATGCGGCCTTGAGCTTCGCGCAGCTCTCCCAGTCCCTGAGTAGCGGATTGTCGGGTGTGCGTGATGGTCCGTTCCGCCTGAGCACCCTGACAGTGCTCGGCGTCAGCAAGAGCTCGGGCAAGTTGCTCATGAGCCTCGATCTCTTGCGCGAAAGCGAACAGCTCACGTTGTATGCCGAAGCGCAGCCGGTCTTGGAAGGTGATAGGCTCGTCTTGAGCGGCGTTCAGCTCACGGAGGGCTCGCGACGTGCGCTCAGCCAGCTCGCGCTGCACGAGCGCGTGTTGATCGCAGCGCTTTCAAAGCAGGCAAGCAGCACGCTCACGACCTTGGTGACGCCCCATCTCGAGGCTGTACGCGCCAAGGTGCAGACGCCGCTCTTACTGTTTGGAACGCTGACGCTCCGCTTCGAAGGCACGCCTGTGATCGAAGGCTTACGCTATGCGCAGCAAGGCCTGGTCGTGCGGGTGCACGGCCCTGCTCGTAGCGAGCTGCAATAGCTTCCAGACCCGGCGCGACCAGCACGCCCGAAGGTCGTCGCCCATGCGCCCCGTTCGCGGTAGTGTGGGCCATGCCCTTGTCCCTGGATCACGATCTGTTGAGGGCTGACCTCGACGCTGCCGCGCGCACGCTCGGCCTCAGCATCCAAACCCAAGAACACACCGAAGCAAGCGAAGGCGGCCGCATCACGCGCTCGCGCGTGCTTGAGGTGCGACTGCCCAAGGCCAGCCACGTTTACGCGCGCTTCGTACGCGAAGGGTTGGTTGCACGCGCTAAGAAGCTGTTCGTGGACGAAGTCGAAGTAGGCTCGGCCTGGTTTGACGATCATGTGTTCGTGATCACGAGCAGCAAAGAAGCCACGGCGCGCTTGCTCGCGGAGCGACGCGTACAGTTGGCGTTGATCATGCTGGTGGATGAAACACGCAGCGTGGAGATCGACGGCGACTGCGTGCGCGTGCGCGACGAGGACGCACCAGACGATGGTCGCGACGCCAGCGCCGAGCTGCTCGCCTTGGCAGCCCATCTGATCTGAGACCTTACCGTCCCCCTACGCTCAGCCAAGTCGCTCGGCAGCGCGCAGGCCAGACCGTAAGGCTCCGTCGACGGTGGCCGCGGTCAAGTAGTCGCCCGCGAATACCACGGGACCCGGCGCGAGCTCGTGGAGGGCGGCGGCAGTACGGAAGCGGCCCACGCTGTGAACGGGGATGGCTTCAGCACGCGCGATCGAGCGAAACGGTGAGGCCCGCGCCGGCAGCTCCGGGCAGAACGCGCGCGCAAGCGTCCAGCAATGCTCGTAGATTTCTGCTTCGCTCGCCTTGAGTAAGGTGCGGCTTTCATCAGCCGTAAGAAACACGCACACCAGCTCCTTATCGGCCGGAAGCGCAGCGCCGCACTGACGTTTGAAGCTATTGAAGCTCAGGGCCGCCACGCGTTTTTGTGCGGGGCCACAAGGGAACATCGAGCTTGTGCCGCGTGGACACCCATCGCGATCAACTACGAAAGAAGCGTGTACATTGGGCACATACGTCTGGCTTGCCAAGAATGCGCGCATGCTCGGAGCAATGACCTCGCCGAGTTGCTCCGTGAGCTTGTGCGCCACGGAAGCGGTCGTGGCTACCACAACCTCGTCAAAGCGCTCTTCGTGCAGCTTTCCTGCTCGCGTGAAGCGCACGAGAAAGCGGCCATCAGTTTCACACAGTAAGGGTTCGACCTCTGCGGACGTTTGGACCTGAATGTTCGCGGCGAGCGCGCGACAGATGCTGTCCATTCCCTCTCGAAACGCGTAGAAGCGAGCCGTGGCGGCACGTGCTTGCAGCGCGATGGCAAGTGCGCGCGATACCTCTTCGCACGAGAAATACCAAAAGGGCTCGATACCCGAACGCACCACCACTTGATAGGCCGTCTCGCCCACGCGCCTGCGCGCGTCCTGGGCAATCGACTGATCGTCCAGCACACTCAGACTCTCCGGCGACGTGATGTCGAGGCCGGCGTAGCGAACAGTCAACCATGCCGTGGCACTCGCCATGCGCAGCTTGTCGCGCGCACCTAGAAACGGGAAGCGCACGAACGAGCCCGCAGACCCAAGCGTAAGCTCGCCACGCTGGCCGTCTTGCACGAGCACGCTATGGCGCGATAGCACGTTGACTTGATCGCGAATGCCAAGCTTGGGCATCAGCGCTTCGAGCGTGGGATAGAAATTGGTGAAGAAGCCCGCGCCCGAATCGACCTGCAAGCCGTCCTGGCGCCAGGTGGTGGTGCGACCACCAACTTGTGCGTCGCGCTCGAACAACACCACATGACGACCTTTTTGCGCTAGCGCGTGGGCCGCCGCACAACCCGCGGCACCGGCTCCGATTACGGCAGTACTTCGACTCATGGCGTGCGCTCTAGCGCGACTTGCCCACGTCGGCCTGCGCAAGCCTTCAAAAGTGAGCTGCAGCCAGTTTCTTACCCTTCGATTCCAAACAACTCTTCGATGCTCTGCTGATGGTACAAGCTGCCGCGAAAGCCTGAGATGCGCTCGAGCTCCTTACCATCTTTGAAATAGAGCACCGTCGGCGTCGATTGAATTTGCAGACGCGCCATCGTGCGTGGTGCGGTCTCTGCACCGATTTCACAGACTTTCACGCGGCCTTGATACTGGGCGGCCAGTTCCATCAGGATAGGCTCGAGCTGCTTGCAAGGCGCGCAGCGCGCACCCCAAACGTCGACCAGCACCGGCTCCTTCGAGCGCAAAACTTCTGCTTCGAAGTTTGCGTCATCGAGATGAAATGGCTGCTGCTTGGGAACGAGACCAATCAATTTCGAAAAAAAACTCATGTCGCGCTCGTACGGTTGAGGCCCGGGCCGGAGTGTAGATCGTCCCTACGCGCACAGCACTGCCGAACATGGCCGTCTCGTCGAGCGCCTTGGGTGCGCCTGAGTGTGTCAGCGCGTGCGCACCAAACGCGTGGTCGCGCCGTAACCTAAGATCGCGGCCAGGCCCACGCCGAGCACGTGGAACGCAAACAGATGGGGTGTCGCGTGCGAAGCGCAACGGAAGTGCAACAGCACTTGACCTGCGAGTGCACCCGCCATGCTGACCGTGGCTAGATTCAACGGCTCGAGCGCAATCTTACCGCGCATGCCCAAATAGGCGGCAAACGCAAACGGTCCCACAGCGATCAGCTGTTCGAACAAGATGCATTCCATGCCCAGTGCGGGTGCCGGCGCACCGGGCTCGCCTGCGAGCCAAGCAAACAACGCAGACAGCGCCATCCCTGCGGCTAGTAACCATTTGGGCAGCGCATGGGCGCGGGTGCGCGTTGCACGGCTTGGCGTCGTTCGCGGTGTGGTATCCGGCGTGGTCTGTGCGCTGAGCACCAGGCTGCGCATGCGCGCTTTCAATGCCGGGTCGACGGCGGGTATGGGCGCATAAGTATCCACCCAACCCAACATCAGCGTGGCCTCGTCGAGTGCCGCGCGGCATGCGGCGCAGCTTCTTGCGTGTGCCTCTGCCTGTTGACGCTCGGGGTCGTCGTGGGCGAGCGCTCTCAAGGCCATGGACTGCTCGGGCTTGATGTGCTCGCTCATGGCTCAACCTCTGCCTGCACGAGGGGACGAAGGCGCTCGCGTAGAACTTCGTAAGCGCGGAAGGCACGCACGCGCACGGCGCCTTCCTTGACGTTCAAGACGGCTGCGATTTGCGCAAAGGTAAGGCCCTCGAAGCGATGCAGATGTACGACCATGCGCTGCGATTCGGGCAAGGCCTCCACCGCTGCGCGCACGATGCGCGCTCGATCGTCTTGGTCGCGCGTAGGCTCAGCCATTTCGGCACCTTCCACGCGGTCGAGCTCGTCGTCGCTCGCCATGGGCGGAATGCGATAGCGCCTGCGCAGCTCGTCGATGCGCACCCGTGCGGCGATCGTGAACAACCAAGGCCGCACCGGCGCACCGGTACGATAGCTGGCGCGCGACGCATGCACGCGTTGGAAGGTCATCTGCAACAAGTCTTCCGCGATCGAGACGTCTGCAAATCCGCGGCGCAGGAAGGCGAGCAAACGCGGCGCAAATGCATCGAACAGCGCATCGAACGCGCGATCGTCGCCCGCGGCGTAGGCAGCCATGACTGCTTGCTCGTCCAAACCAGTCATACCCTGTGTTGCTCGCTCGAACATTGCCGGTTGATTTGTGCGGCACCGTATCAGCTCACTTCACGACGCTCCACACGCAAACGCGTGGGGCAGCGACATGACAACTCGTGCACTCCGCAGGGCAGCCAACGCAACGCCGGCCAGAGCACGGGCGTGAGATGGCTGTGAGGCTGCATGGCTAGGCATTCGTCGCGTGCCAAGATTTGTTACATCAGGCTCGCGTCAAGTGCGCTCGAGCTCGGCCAAGCGCAGCTCACGTACGAACAAAAATAACGGAAATGCCGCGGCGAATGCCACCAAGGTTGCCACCACGACGTACAGCCACGCGTAGCGCATGCCGAGCTTGCGCGCTTCGGTCACGATCCAAAATATGCCGACCATCGCCGCCACCAGGATGTCCGAGGAAAGCGAGCCGGCCGCGTCGTTTGCGAATGCATCGGCAATGAAGGGCGCGATCGCAAACTCGCCGTGGTGCGCGGCCATGTAGCGCAGGTTGAAATACCAAGTACTCACCAGGCCGAGTGCGAAGCTGCACGTGTAAAAGAGTAAGCGCAGCTTGCGCGCGATAGAAAAGCGATGCCAAGGCATGGTGGCCAACCTATTCAAGCGAGGCCAGCGCTGTCAAATGCCATCTGCCTCGGCGGCGTGCGCAGCTGCGTATTTGGTCAAGATACTTGCCGATATCTTCCTTGAGCTTGACCTGGTCGCGGTGTTGTAGGCTTCGACACGCGAGCCACGCGGCCGCCAGGAGGATGAAGGTTCTGATTCACTTGGTTCCACGGCGCTTCGCGCATGTGCTCGCGGTGTTGTGGGGGCTGTTCGCCTGGATTGCGCCTTGTGGGGCGCAGATCGACACCGATATCGACTGGCGTGCGCCCGAGCGCTGTCCCGGCGTGGACGTCGTGCGGGCACGCGTTGCCGCGCTGTTGGCAGATCAGGCGAATGGTACACGTCTGCGCGCATCGGGTGCGATCGCGCCCGCGGCATCGGAGGGTTACGTGCTCACGCTGGTCGTGAACGCGAACGGCCACCGCGCAGCACGTACGTTACGCGCAGCCGATTGCGCTGCACTGACGGATGCGGGCGCCTGGCTGATAGCGCTCGCGGTCGATCCCACGTTGATCGATGCACCCGCTGCCCGCGCGGCCACCGATGCCGGCAAAGCGAAGGGCCCGAGCAAGCCCGCCGATCCAAGCAAGCCCAACGCCAAGGATGCGGTGAGCGCTGCGAACGAGCCCGCCACCACGCAAGACAAACCCTCAGATCCAGCGCCGCCCGACAAGGAGACGCCCGCGCCAGAAGCGGAGCCGCTGTCGCTACGGGCCGGCTTGTTCGGCGGTGTCTACAGCTTGGGCTTGCCAGCACCCGCTGCAGGCTTGGGACTGCGGGCCGGGCTGAGCGTAGCGGGCTTCTATGCAGAGCTCGGTTTCGCATATCTGTTTGCGCGTACGAGCGACCTCGGGGCGGGCGCCTCTGCGCGATTCTCATCGCAGCTGGCGCGCGCTCGGGGTTGTATGGAATGGGGGGCGCGCCTGCGTATCCTGCCCTGTGTGGGCCTTACGGTCTTGCGCAGCGCCGGCGAGGTCGATGGCATCGCTGTAGCCACGCAAGATTACGCTGTCTGGCTCGCAGGCGGTGCCGCCGTGCAGCTTGCGTTCATGGTTCGTGAGCCCCTGGAGTTGATGCTCGATGGCGGGCTCGATCTACCCCTGAGTGCCCGTCCGCGCTTTGAAGTGGAGGGCTTGGGACCCATCGCCACGGGGCGTTTCGTGTCCGCTCATACAACCCTGGGGCTCGGCGTACGGTACTGAGGGAGGCCTTGTTGACAGAGGCTGACGGAACGCCTGGAGCCCGGCCATCATGGGAGGGAATGAATTCTTCGGCGGCGCAAAAATGGAGTGTTTCGCCAGCGGCGCCGGTTGCCGCGGCCGCGCGGGATTTTGATTCGCTCTATGAAGCCCACTTCGACTTCGTGTGGCGCAGCCTGCGCCGCCTGGGCGTGCCCGCCAGCTTGGCCGAAGATGCGGCACAGGATGCGTTCGTGGTGGTTCATCGCAAGCTTGCCGATTTGCGCACGGACGCATCCGCCAAAGCTTGGCTATTTGGCATCGCCCTACGAGTGGCCCACGATTACCGCCGCACACTGAAGCGTAAGGGCACGGTCGCCTTTGACGTCGAAGCGGAGCCCTCCCGCGAACAAGGTCCATTCGAGCGTGCGGCCAAGCTCGAAGCTGCCCGCACGCTCGAGGTCTTCCTTTCGCAGCTCGACGAGGATAAGCGCGCAGCGTTCGTGCTCGCGGAGCTTGAAGGCATGAGCGCGCCGGAGATTGGCCAGGCCTTGAGCGTGAACCTGAATACGGTCTACTCGCGCTTGCGTGCAGCGCGCGAACGCTTCGTTGCTTATTTGAATGAGGCTGGTGAACACCATGGATGAATTGCCAAATCAGGCGCGAGAGCTGTTACGGCTTGCCTCGGACATGCATGATCCCCCGCACGAGGCCCGTGCGCGCGTGCGTCGCGGTGTGGCCGTGGCCATGGCCACCGGAGTAGCAGCCACCATCGCAAGTCAGGCGGTGGCCCAAGGTACGGTCAAAGCTGGTTTGTTCTCGGGGATGGCGGCCAAGCTTGCCGGGGCAGGCGTCGCAGTGGCGGTGGTTTCCGCCTTGGCCGTGACGGCACCCCAGCTGGCCGCTCGCAAAATGCCAACCACACAGCAAGCGCCGTCGCATCAGGGTAGGCCGAACGCGCAACCGATTGCGGTCGCGCCGATCGACGGGGCGAATGGCGACGCGCGCGCATTGATTCTGGCTGAATCCGCTCGAGCCGCGCAGCAACCAGCAACGCTCGAAGCACAAGCAGACACGAGCGCGCACGTCCCTAAGACCTCGCGGACCCGTGCGCAGCGAACGGCACCTGCGTCGGGGTCTTCGCTGCCTGCAGGCGTCGATGGTCTCGGTCGTGAAACCATACTCTTGAAGCGCGCGTCCCAAGCCATCGCGCAAGGCGATCCGGCAAGCGCACAGCGGCTGCTCGCCCAGCACGCCAGCCAGTTTCGTGATTCCGTGTTGCGCGAGGAGCGCGACGGCCTGCGAGCCATTGTGCGCTGCATGCAGAATCCGGCCCGCGCAAAGCGTGAAGGCGCGCATTTCGTAGCGCAGTCCCCTGAGTCAGTGCTCGCACAGCGCGTGTTGCGCGTATGTCAGCTGGAAGGGAAGCCATGAGTAAGCATCTTCAGCGCGCGCTTCTGTGTACCTTACTGTGTGTCTCATGCACGGAGACTCGCAGCGTGTCGCTAGGGAGCGCTGCCCCAAGCGACGAAATGGATGCTGGCAGCAGCAATCCCGACGCTGACGATGACGACGTTGACTCCCCTCACGATGAGCAAATCGATGCGGGCCCGAGCGACGAGCTCCATGAAGACGACGAACATGATGATCTAGGACCGTGACGGATTCGAAGAGGCGCGGCCATGTAGCACGCAGTCGGTTACTTTGGAGGGCTAATGGAAAATCGAAGCAGCAAGTTCTTTGTGTCGTTGTGGCTATGCGTGGCCGCGCTGATGGTCGTTCCTGCGTGTGGCAGCAGCAGCGATGACGGGGCCAGCAGCGGTTCGTCAACCGCCTTGACCAATGGCACGGACGACGATTCGGACGGCAAAGTCGACGAGGCGGGAGAAGGCTCAGACGACGACAAGGACGGCGAAGTCGACGAAGCCAACGAAGATCGCGACAGCGATGAAGGCGACGATGAAGGCGACGATGAAGGCGACGACGGCGACGACGGCGACGACGACGGCGACGATGAAGACGACGACGACGGCGATGCCGACGACGGCGCCGACGATGCTGAAGAGGACGACGAGTAGGCAACGGACGAAGGCCCTCGGGGCCGTGCGGACGTGCGCACAGCCGTCGGTCACGGGCTCCACCCGCGCGTCGTGCACAGCCTAGCGGGCGCGCGGCGCGGGCTTCCGCGCGCCATCGCTTGCGCCCCAGCTCGCGGGCGCGTGCGGTGAATGTACTTCCCCGTGCGGCTCAGCCCCGATAGTCTTTGGACTGTAGTTGTGGGTGTAGGGGGGGCGCGGCCTGCGCCGGGGGCTGATAGGATGAGCAGCGACGGACCGGAAGCAGAGCTTCGAACCGGGCGTGCAGCGGAGCCCGATCGCTTCGATTATCGCGGTGAAATCGGCTGCGGGGGCATGGGCACCATCTACGACGTGGTGGACCGCACCTTGAACCGGCGACTGGCCATGAAGGTGCTGCATCCGTTGCTCGCGGGCAGCGAAACTGAGTTGCGCACGTTCGTACGCGAGGCGCGTCGCACGGCCAAGCTGGAGCATCCTTGCATCGTGCCCGTGCACGATGTGTTCACCGATATCGCCAATGAGAGCGCCTCGTTCTTGATGAAATTTGTCGAGGGCGAAACGCTTTCCGCTTGGATCAAGCGCGAGACGACCGCCACCGGCATCGGGGGTCGCACGCTGGAGCGCGCGCTGCAGATCTTACTCAAGGTGTGCGATGCGGTGGCCTTCGCGCACAGTCACGATGTGCTGCATCTCGATCTCAAGCCCGACAACGTCATGATCGGTGCGCACGGCGAGGTCTACTTGATGGACTGGGGCATCGCCGTCGATTGTGAACGCAATACCGAAGGCCGGCTACGCCCTCGCCTCGAGAAGCCGGCTGCCCGCGGCACGCTTACCCACATGGCACCTGAGCAACTCGACATGAATCTGACGCGCGTCGACGAACGCTCAGATATCTACGGTCTGGGGGGGCTCGTGTATGAGCTGCTAACCGGCAAGTCGCCGTTCGAGCCCACGGGTGCACCTGACGATCTCTTACGGTTGCGCGAGCATCACGTGTCACCTCCGGGAGAGGTTGTAAACGGCCGGGTACTGCCACCCGGTTTGTGTGCGCTTGCCATGCGCGCGCTCGCCTTCGAACCCAACGATCGTTTCACCAGCGTCGAAGCATTCCAAGCCGAGCTCGAAGGGTTCTTGCGCGGTGGAGGGTGGTTTGCCACGCGCGTGTTCGCGGCGGGCGAAGCCATGGTGCGTGAAGGCGAACAGGGCGATGCGGCCTACATTCTCGTGGCCGGCGAGTGCGACATCATCAAAGGCCACGGCGAGAATGCGACGGTGGTAAGGCGCATCGGGGCCGGCGAAATCACCGGCGAAACTGCCCTGCTTTCTACCGGAATTCGCATGGCAACCGTGGTCGCCGTGACCGAGGTCACCGCGCTCGTGGTCACGCGGGAAACGCTCGAACGCGAGCTCGAAGGTCGCGGTTGGCTGGAGACCCTGGTGCGTGCCCTAGCGCGGCGTTTCGTCGAGGCGGACGAGGAGCGCACGTCCTTGCGCGAGCAACTCAAGCAACGCCAGTCCACGCCGGCAATGGTGCCATAGGAGTTAGGGACCGAGCAGGCCGTGGCGGCGCAGGCGGTAACCCAAGATACGCGGCGTGGTGCCGAGAGCGCGCGCCGCCTGCGACTGGTTGCCGTTGGCGTTGCGCATGGCTTCGACCAGGATTTCGCGTTCGAAGGCCATGAGCTGCTCTTCCAGCGTGCCCGGTCGCGTGGTGCCCGATGATTCGCCGGTCTGCAAGCTGGGCGGCAGATGATGCTCGCGCACCACGCCATCAGACGTGAGCAACACCGCGCGCGCGATGCAGTTCTCAAGCTCGCGCACGTTGCCTGGCCAATGGTAAGCCATCATTAGATCGATCGCAGGCGTGCTGATGCGCACCACGTTGCGCCCGTGTTCACGCGCGTACTTCTCGAGGAAGTGATCGGCAAGCAAGGTAATGTCCGTCTTGCGCTCGCGCAGCGCGGGCACGTAAATCGGAAACACGTTGATACGATAAAAGAGATCCTCGCGGAAGCGACCTTCTTGAATCGCCTTCTCGAGATTGACGTGCGTGGCCGCGATCACCCGCACGTCGATCGGTCGCGGACGCGAGTCGCCGACGCGATCGATTTCGCGCGTCTGCAAGGCACGCAACAGCTTCACCTGACTTGGTAAGGACAGCTCGCCTACTTCGTCGAGAAAGAGCGTGCCGCCATGCGCTGCTTCGAAGCGCCCGACGCGATTGGTCTGCGCTCCAGTGAAGGCGCCGCGCACATGTCCAAACAGCTCGCTCTCCACCAACTGCTCGGGAATCGAGCCGCAATTGACGGCTACGAACGGTCCGCTGCGCCGTAAACTATCCGCGTGCACAGCGCTTGCGACAAGTTCCTTGCCTGTGCCACTTTCGCCGCGGATCAGCACCGTTGCATCGGACTTTGCAACCTGCCGAATCAGCTCCACTGCGCTGCGCATCGAGCGCGAGGTACCGATCAGATCGGGCACGCTGTGTTGCGGCTTTTCTTCGAGCTGCTTTTGTTCGCGTTTCAGGCTCTCCAGATCTTCGATCTGATCCTTACGCTGTCTGACTGCTTGGCCGATCATGGTGGCGATGATGGTGAGCAGGCGCAGGTCCTCGTCGAGGCTTACGTCGCGCTCGTAGATGCGGTCGACACTCAGGGCGCCGATCACTTGGCCATGACTCGTCACCGGCACGCACAAAAACGCAATCTTGGAGCGGTCCAGATGTGCGCGTGATTCCGTGCGGTCGAGAAACAGCGGGTCGCGGCCGATGTTGGGCACGACACAAGCTTCGCCGCGATCGAGCACGCGACCGATCACGCCTTCACCGAGCTGATAGCGACCGCGCGCCTGTTGCTCGGCCGAAAGACCGTGCGACACGTCCACGCGCGCCAAGTCTCGCGAAGGCTCGATCACGGTGATCATGCCGCGCTCCATGCCGGCAAAGCCCGCCATGTGCGTGAGAATCGCCTTGAGCATGGGCCCGAGATGGCGGCGCGAGGAGACCAGCACCTCGCTTATCTGGTGAAGCAGGTGGACTTCGCGACGCGTGTCTCCGAGCAGGGGAGCGGAAGTCTGTTCTGACTCGAGCTCGGGCGACGGTTCCAAAGCGCTTCCTTCAGGCACGCCTTTCACTTAGCAACTCAGGATTTCGAGTGCGTAACTTGTGCGTTGCTGCTGTTCGCACGAGCACTCTTCCTTCACTGATGCGCACGGGAAACGTTTCCAAGCACACGCTCGGGTCATCGAAACAGGCGCCCGTTTCGAGGGAGAAGGACTGTTTGTACATGGGCGAGGCGACTTTGAGTTGACCGGCACGGGAGCCCACGATGCCGCGTGCGATCACGTTGGCGCGGCTGAACGGATCGTAGTTGTCGATCCCAAATACGGCGTCGCCCACGCGAAACAGCGCAATCTGGCGACCTGCGATCAGGCAAGCCACGCCGGTATTGGGCAGAATTTGATCGATTGCACATGCGTCGAACCACGCCAGGTCGATGTCGCACAGATCGAGTCTTTGTTCTGGTTTCATCACACTACCTTGAGGTGGCGGCGTTCTTCCTTGCGAGCCGGCCTGATCTGGCCGCGCTCTTCTACGAACACCACGTTGTCGTCTTGGACCTTACTGTTGACGAAATGCTTGAATCGCGCCTGTTTTTCAGGGCTTTCCAGCGTGGCCTGCCATTCGCATTTGTAGGAGGCTACAAGCTCTGCCATCTCTTGCTCGAGCTCCGTGCAAATGCCGAGCGAATCATCCAGCACCACGCGCTTCAAGTAATCGATGCCGCCTTCCAGTTGGTTCAGCCAGCTGGCGGTGCGCTGCAAGCGGTCGGCGGTGCGGATGTAGAACATCAAGAAGCGATCGATGAGCTTGATCAGCATCTCGTCGTCGAGGTCTTGCGCGAGCAAATCGGCATGGCGCGGACGCATGCCGCCGTTGCCGCACACGTATAGATTCCAGCCTTTTTCTGTGGCGATCACGCCAAAATCTTTGCTCTGGGCTTCGGCGCACTCACGCGTGCAACCGGACACGGCCGACTTGAGCTTGTGCGGTGCGCGCAGGCCGCGGTAGCGCAGCTCCACGCGAATGGCCATGGCAACCGAGTCTTGGACGCCATAGCGACACCAGCTGTTGCCCACGCACGATTTCACGGTGCGCAGCGCCTTACCGTACGCGTGTCCAGACTCGAAGCCGGCCGCGATCAGTTGCGCCCAGATCGGTGGCAGTTGATCGACGCGCGCACCAAACATGTCGATGCGCTGCCCACCCGTGATCTTAGTATACAGACCATACTGTTTGGCGATGCGGCCGATCGCGATCAAACCATCTGGCGTGATTTCTCCGCCAGGCACACGCGGCACGATCGAGTAGCTGCCGTCGCGCTGAATGTTGGCCAGAAAACGATCATTGGAATCCTGCAGACCGGCCTGCTCGGATGAAAGGATGTGGTCGTTCCAAGTGGAGGCGAAGATCGAGGCCGCCACGGGTTTGCAGACTTCGCAGCCCAGCCCCTGACCATGCTTGGCGAGCAGCGCGTCGAAGGTTCGAATCTGACCCACGCGCACCAAGTGGAATAGCTCTTGGCGCGTGTGATTGAAGTGTTCACACAAGGCATTGGAGACGCTCTGGCCCAAGGCCTTGAGCTCCGACTTCAGGATCTGCGTGACGAGCTGACTGCAGCCACCACAGCCGGTTCCAGCCTTGGTATTACGCTTGAGCGCGTCGAAGTCGCAGGCGCCCGCGCGTACGGCGCTACATAAGTCACCCTTCGACACGCCGTTGCACGAGCAGACGAGCGACGTCTCGCTCATGCTCGCACCGAGCGCCGCCTTCGCCCCACCAGCCTGCGTCAAGAGTAAGGCTTCGGGCTGACCTGCAACAACAGATGCATCGCGCACCATGCTGCTCAGCAGCGCGTACTCCGTGGCGTCGCCCACCAGCATGCCACCCAAGACTGTCTTACCATCCGCGCTGAGCACCAGGCGCTTGTAGATGCCGGCATGCTCGTTCTCGACGCACACGGAGCGCGCACCCTCA
>JBKJIA010000311.1:0-3564 GCA_046598735.1 Polyangiales bacterium | reverse complement strand
AGCGGAGACATCGACTTCGAAAGTAGTGATGCCTTCGCACCCGGACCACTTACCGTCACGGCAATACCGTAAGCCCGCGTGGCAGAGCATCTTCTCCTCGTGAACGGGCCCGTGCTCGATGCACTCCACCGACGAAGACCCTTCAGGGCACGCACACTCCTGGGCCGGCGTCGCGCAGACAGCACACTTGTCGTGCACGAGCGCGTCGCCGTCGTTGCAGTCGCTTCCTTGCGCACAGCCCGGTCCGTATCCGTCGAGGTCGAGGTCGACCGCACAACCCGTTTTGTGGACCGCCGGCTCTTTGCGCTCGTCGCCGGCGCAGCTCGCGAGCACCATCAACACGACCGAAATACTCAGACGTGTCAGAAATCTACTACTGCTCGCCATGTTTACCCCAAAGGGCGCATAAGCCCCTCGTCGCTCGACCAATGTGCGTCGTCGCCCAAGGTGCGAAGCGAGCCCCCGCTCGGTTCGCAACTGATGTCTGGGCGATACCCTTCAAAGCAAGTCGTGAGCCAGGTCTGCGCAGACGAAAAAGATGAGGAATTCTCATTGATGGCCTAAGCGCCACAGACCCGGCGAAACCGCAGACTCTGCCATGGCCCGCAAACTTTGCAGATTCGTCCGCGCACAGGCCAGACCCCGCCCGACACGAGCTTTCACTCACAGAGAGCACGCACTACGCGCACCATGGAGCCTGAAGCTTCATGATCCAGCCAGGCGACGAAGAGTCTGCCGTCGGCAGCCAGCGCCGCTCGAATCGACCCCGGCTCCTGGAGGGCCGGCCCGATATCACGTGTGCCCGCGATGTTGCCGACACTATCAACGAACGCGGCTCGGATCCGCGGCTCCCCCTGCGGATCGGCCGGCAGGAACCGGTACACGACGGCATAGCCAGCCGCGTACCGAGCGATGGCGGCATCGAGGGCGTTCTGATCTGAGTTGGTAATGACCACCGGCTCACGCGCGAGCGTGCCCGTCGACTCGATCGGCACGAAGAGAGTGCGCTGGCGCTCGCCCACTCCCTCCGTAAACACCAGCGCACCACCAGACTCCTGTCCCACGAAATCGACTCGATTCAGCGGTCCGACGGCGGTGCTCAGCGAGACTGCACCTGTCGCTGGAGCTCCTTGATCGTCGAGTATCTGCAGGCGGATGGCTCCCGACCCTCGACTGGTGTCTACCCATGCCAGCACATGGAAGCCCTTGGCATGCGTGTCGTGTCCGAGACTGCCGATGGCGAGAGCGCGAACGTGCTGGCCCGCACTGGTTGAAAGGGCCACGCGACGCGACGAGGCGAGGCCGTCGAAGAAAAGAGAAATCTCGCTGGGTGCGTCTGAGCCCGCGCTGTGCGCCCACGCGAGAACGCCGTGCCCACCGAGCGAGCCCGCGGCAATCGCGTTGGAAACGTGCCCGGCTTGCTCCAGTAGTACCGTGGTCTCGCTGCCCGGCCCCTTGGTAAGGTCCACTGCCACAACCTGATCACCTTGCGCTCCGCTGCGCACGAAATGGGCCCAAGTGGTGGTCGCACTCGCTCCCAGGGCGAGATCGCGATGATCGACGCACTCCTGATTTTCGAACTCGAACGGATCGCCTGGAGTGCCGTTCGAACGCACTGCGATGCCATGCACAGAACTCCCGAGCAGGCTGGCATCCGCGGCACAGTCCCTGGCGGCGTAAATCAGGTGCGCGGTGTTGACGCGCACATCCAACGCGAAAGCCTGGCTCCCCATGGCCGAGGTCGTAGCCTCTACGTGCGCGCCAGTCAGCGGGCAGTCGCGCGTCAGCGGATCCACCGCAGCATCGAGTACTCCGGAGTCCCTGCCGGCATCGGCTACTCCAGCGTCGCTCGATGCAGAGGCATCGCGTGGAACGTGTGGCGCACCGGACGGAGCTGCCGCGCCGCTGCGCTGGCCGCAGGACATAACGACGGACAACCATACCAAGCCCGCGACCAAGAATTGTGCGCTCATCGCCCCCCTGCACGGGGCGAACCGTAGCGTGCTTCAGCCCGCGCCCCCGCAGCTGCGCCCGTCACCCCAAGTCACGATCGTATCAGCTCCCGCTCTCGATGACAGCTATTCCTCTGCACCCGGTCCACTGACCGTCGCGGCAGTAGCTCTTGCCGTCTTTGCAAAGCTCGGAGTGCGGAGCCGCGGCCTTCGAGATCTGACAGTCCACGGGGGCCGTGCCCTCGGAGCATGGACACCCTTCTTTGCCCGCTTGGCATGCGCCGGAGCCTACATCAGAGTCGAGGTCGGGTTCGTCGCACTCCGGCCCGTTGCATACGCCGGCATCGGTGTCAGTGAGTTCGGCACCCGCGTCGCCGGTCCCATTCGCCGCCCCCTGAGTGTCAGTCACTTCGGCCTCGTCGCCTTGCGTGCCGCACGCTCCCAGGACCGCACAAGCAAAACCTAGGACCAGACGTTCGAGGCGCATTGGAAACTCCTAAAAATACGACCGGCCTATCTACGACCAGACACGAGAAAACTTGATAGCCCGCGTGTGCGAGCAGTCTCTGCCCTAGCGGTTGCATCGTAAAGCAGTTCATGTGCCAAGCGTGTCTTTAGGTAGTTCAAATCACGCGATCCATACGTAAGGGCCCATATTCTCCATCAAAACGGGACCTCCGCGCACGCCGAGGACAGGAGAAATCAGGAGTTCAAATGGCGTATATGCAAGAGCCTATTGCAACGCCGAAACTTGGGTTCAAGTTGGACGGGCCGTTTGGGACTCCCACTCGCATTCGCTTCTCGGGAGCCCGTAAGGTGATGGCCATACCTTCGTGCAGCCGGTGGAGATGTACGAAGGTAGCCATGCTCAGCGCTCGATCACACCCGGGTCGACGCCCTGGCTAAGGTCACCGCACACCACCTGACACTCGCCTCGACCGTGCAGCACGTAGTTGTGAGCGCATTCGGCGGCGTCGTGGGTACGCGTGAAGATGCGCTGTTCCTCACGCAATCGCTGCAGCATGCCGGCCCGCTGCAGGATGTCGCGCACGGGGCCTTTGACGCGAGCAAACACGAGACGAACGCCACGCGCCGCATAGTCTCTGTCGATCTCTTGGAGCGCCTCGAGCGCCGAGGCATCGAGCTGATTCACGCCACTGGCATCGAGCACCACCGCCTTGAGCTCGCCCGGCGCGTTGCTCTCGAGCTTGCGCAGCATCTCGCGCAAAAAGCTTACGTTGCCGAAATAGAGCTGAGCATCCATGCGCACGATCAATACGCCGGCACGAGTTTGCAGTTGTGGATGTCGCGCGACGTTCAGGTACGCCTGGGTGCCAGGCACATGGCCGAGTACCGCAAAATGCGGGCGCGTGTTGCGCACGATGAACAACGCGAGCGAAGCCAAAACGCCTACGCCGATGCCTTGACTGATACCCAACGTGAGGGTGGCGCCGAAAGTAAGACACAGTAGCCAGAAGTCAGCGCGCTCCACCTTGTAGAGGAACTTGGGCGTCTGCACGTCCATCAGCGTCACGACGGCGTTGAGCACCACCGCGGACAGGGCAGCCTTGGGCAAGCTACGAAACAGAGGTGTCAGAAATAGTAAGGTCAA
>JBKJIA010000245.1:0-2843 GCA_046598735.1 Polyangiales bacterium | reverse complement strand
GAGGCCCAGGGAGGCCAGGCCTCCAAACATCAACACGCTGCGCATGAAGGAGAAGTCCTTGCGCGTGATGAACACGACCCCGGTCAGGCCGCCAAACAGCGTGAGCGTGATCAGCATCGCCTTGGGCAAGATCGAAGCGTCGCCGTCAGGCCCCACACCAGCAGCCATTGCCATCGCGATGATGGGCAAGAAGAGGACCGACTCGAACAAAGTGTAGAGCCCGAGGCCTGCGTACTGTTTAGCTACAGAGGTCGAAGACAGCGCCCACTTGTCGGCCAGCATACTCACGCCGACGAACGCCCCCATGAACAACAGCCAGGTAAAGCGGCCACCCCGGACCAGGAAGTCGAGCATCGCCTGCGCCAAAGGAGTCGAGAACCAAAACACCTCCAGAGCTGTGAATGCCACGATTGCGCCGAGCAGGTGCGCGTACGTCCTCGCGATGAAGGCCGCACGTTGCTCTGTGGTGGCCGTTGAGACGACGGGGGCGACGCCGAACGAAGGGCGGGCGAATTCGCTTTGCTGGGTCTGCATGACTGGGGCTCCTGACTTGGGCAACTCTTCGCCCACCATTCTATTCCCTACCCTCGAATCGAGGCAGAGCAAATCGCGGCCACCCCTGGGTGTGTAGCCTGTGGGGCAGTTCGAGTTCACGCGTAAGGTTTCGGACTCACCGGCACTCATCGCGAGAGGCACGGGAGCGCGTCAGGCTTTCGCTGCGTTTCTGAGGGAGACGACCTGAGTGTTGATGGAGGAGCCGATGCACCCTGGTCGCGGAGCTCGCCAAGTGATCCACGCCTCCGCGCCGACTTTCGCGCAACCTTAGTAGGCGCGAATTCCTCGGTCGCAGGGCGCTCGACGTGGCACCAAGTCTGGTCATGAAGCAAGAACTCAAACGAGTGGACCCCATCCGCGCTGCGCTTGCGACCTTACTATTGACGCCCGATGGCGCCGAGCCTAGCGAGCCAAGGCCCACGGTTGGGCTGACTGGCTTCGTCGTGGGCGACCGCTACTCGCTCGCCGATCTGATCGTCTCGGGTGTCGTGCTGTGGAGCCAAGTAACCGGGCTCTCCACGGCTGATCATCCACACGTCGGCAAGTGGCTCGGTCGGCGTAGCGCGCGCCCCGCGATCAAGACTGAGTGGGGTATGTAGCGAGAGCGGTTCTGCTTTTCGTGCGTGAGTTCTGGCGTCGCCCACTTCCCCGATGAAGGTTGGCCAAGGCCGAGTGCTGAGCTAAGGCAGGCGCGATGTTATATATCCACAAGTTGGTTCTTGGCGCGCTACTTTGCGCCGGTTTACTGCCCTCGGCGCAGTCTGAACGGCTCAAACTCGGCTCAAGGCGCCGAGAAAGTCGAGCTTGCGGTTCAGCACCTGGTGCTCTGGGCAAAGCGTAAGGTCGTCGCGCCGGTTCTGTTGCGTTGAAGGGTTCGTGGAATCGCGTGCGATGGCGTGACAAGAGGAGCGAGCATGGGACTTCAAAGGCAGATGGAGCGTCGCCGGGTGAGAAGCGGCATCAAGGTGTTGGAATCTACGAAGCGTGAGCACGGCCCTCTTTCCGGCGCGCTGCTTGAGCTCCTGGATACTACCCAAACGGCGAACGACGGGTGTTAGCGGCCGGCTCTGTCTTTGCGCCCAAAAAGAGAGGCAGCGCGACGCCGTGAAGCGAGTTCAGCATGGGCAGCCCACGTCGCGCGCGCTGCTGGGAAGGAGGCTTTCAACACCTACTGCGCGCTCGCCACGCCCGCGGCAACGCCTGCTGCCACGCCGACAACGACACCGATGATGATCGCGTTACGTACGAAAGCTCGACTATTGGCTTTCGCGCGCTTCGTTCGGAGTGAGTCCGCCGACCCTCCAAGCTGCGGGGTGCTAGCAAGAGGACTGCTGACGTTCGAGCCGGCCCTGAGCGCCAAGAGTCGCGCGTCAACGTGGTAACAGGTCGCCATCATCGAAGGAGCCTTCTCGTCCTGAATGTCGACGATGTCTGCACCGACGCCGCACGCATCGCGGCGCACGATCTGGCGAACCTCGGACTCGCTGCAGTGTCTCGAGAACCCACTATCGCCGACGCGAATGCGACCAATCTCGCGCGCTTCTTCCGCGGTCAGCTGGCTTCGGTATTCGAAGCGAACGTTACACTGAGCATCCGCCTTCACGTCGGCAGCGGTATACCCCGATCGCGTCACGACGGGTGCACAGCCAAGTGCCAGTGACTGAGACGCCGCGATCAACACGAACAGGAGGCAAGATGGGAGGGCCTTGGTCGGCATGGAGTGCGATCCTTGTCGCGAGGAGCAGCGGTCTGGCCGTTCGCGCGTCGCGATGATGCCACCGTACTCGCGGCGTGCAACGTCGTGGACTGAGGGGCGCACGAAGCCCGCCGGCTCGAGGCGTGGCTGACAGCCGCACGCGAGTACCCGTGGTGGCTCGAGGCGCGCGGCCGACACATGCTTTGACGTTTCCCTGCCGCTGGTGGCCCGTATATTGCGGGATGCATCTGATCGTGATCATCCTGTTGATCTTGTGGGTCCCTCTGGTGGCCAACGCTCAAGGTGTTCCCGTTGAAGTAGGGGAGCCGATCGTTCCCGACTCTGCTGCTGCGACGGCCCCTTCCGTTCTGGTGGCATCGCAAGCTCAAGCTGAACAGCCGCCGCGGCTCGACATGACACCCGGGCAGGGGGAGATCCCCTGGTCGTGTCCATACTGCAGCTACGACTTCGTGCGTCCCGGACACTTCCTACTTCACTTGCAACCACTCGATATCGTTGGGCTCAGTGTCCCGCGATTTGCCACTGCAGGCAGCAGCGCGTAGTTGAAAGGGATGAGCCGCATCTACGACTA
>JBKJIA010000154.1:0-5427 GCA_046598735.1 Polyangiales bacterium | reverse complement strand
CACTCGTCAGGGGAAATGTTGTAGCGGCCCCGATTCCAGGTGTCCGCTCGCCGGCCATCGATATAGAAATCGAGGCCCAGGTCGACCTCCGTGTTGGACCTTCCGAACAGATAAAGGCCGTAGGCGGTCTTCCACGGCCCGTTGTACCACTCGTCCCACGGTGGCCGCGACGACAGCTTGATCCACGCCGACACGGTCACGGCGCTGCGGAGGTTGAGGCTTGCGTCGGCTCCACAATCGAGATTGTCGTTCACTCCGTCCAGCTGGTCGGCGCCTCCGATCACACCGCTCGTGGCTTCGTCTCCCTCGTAGCCAGCCACCACGCAGTGGTTGCCGAACTTGGTCGAATCGACGCGCGGGCCGAGACCGGTCTGCGCCATGTGCCACACGCCCCGGAAGAAGTCGTTGCCGCCATCGTCCCACACTTGCGCGGGGCTCTGCTGGTCGGCGCTGCTCACATTGCCGTAGTAGGCGTACAGGGCCGTGTCCTCGGACGCAGAGAGAACCGGGACCTTGACCCACGCGACGAGCCGCCCCGTCGAGGCGTCGTAGCCCTCGATCTCGTGGTCGAGCTTGCTGACGGCATCAGCAGAAGTGAAGACGAGATCCCGCCCGTCGGCCCGTGCCACGTGGCCCCCGTTGGCGGTGCTCTTCCATTCAGGGAAAGCGGCCGTCACGAGCACCGGAAAGTGCGTGTGATCGCCCGACACGCGAGCGCCTGCGACCGTGATGCGGCGCCGGTGCTCCCAGCCTGGACCGTACCAGCACGCTGCTGCCGAGGCCGACGGGCACGCAGTGCCGTATCCCCACGGGTCGGTGCCTGCATCAACGTCAACGTCAACGTCATGGCTGGCGCTGTCGGCAGGTAAGGAGCCGCTGTCGCGCGCCGCCCCACTGTCGATCGGCGCCGCGTCGCGTTCGATCGGAGATTGCCCTGAATCCATGCCCGCGCCCGGCGAGTCGACATGTGGGTGCGGGGCGACTTCGAACCCGAAGCGCCCGCAAGCCGCCAGGGGAAGACAGAGCAGGAGTACGCACGAAGCAGACGGCAGTCGAGCTCGGCCCATGCAAGTGACGTTAGCACCAGAGCGAGCCCTTACTCTTCGTAGAAAAACCTTTTTGGCTCATGTACGAAAAAGATCGCCGCATTCGCGTGCGGTCTTTTTTGTTTGCTGCATTCAAGCCTAAGGTGCGCGTTGAAGGCGAGCGCTAGCGGTGTGGTGGGATCGTTCTTGCATTGACGCGCGTCAGATAAGTCATGCCCCACGTGCGGGCGCGATGAGGAGAGAGAGTGGACATGTCGAAAATTTCATACGCGCTGTTGGGCATGAGCCTGCTGGTCGCCTGCACCATTACCACTCAGCCTGCGAGCAACAGCACGAGCGCAAGCGAAGGCCAGGAGCAGACCGGCACTCAGGGGCCCGCGTGCGGAAAGGTGAGGTGTGCCGTAGGCCAGGTGTGCTGCAACCCAAGCTGTAGCGTGTGCACCCCTCCCGATGGCATGTGCACTCAACAGGCGTGCATGGATGACGCGCAGCGATCCGCCATCGAGTCGCAGACTGGCACACCCGAGAAGAGTGTGCCTGCGCCGGAGCCCCCTGCGGGCAGCGCCGTGGAAGTAACCTGCGCCAACGTGCGCTGCTCGGAGGGCTCGCGCTGCGAGATGGTCCAGGTGCAGTGCTTGCGCGCGCCATGCCCACCGGTACCAGAGTGCAAACCTGACGCTGCTGCAGCCACGCCCACCCCGGCCGCCAAGCCCCGACCCATCCCCGGAGGAGTGAAGCCGGTGCCCATGCCCCCGCCTGCGCGCACGCCGGCGAGGGGCCAACTGACGTGCGGCAAGAACCTCTGTCCCGCTGGTCATACTTGTTGCAACGCCAGCTGCGGCATCTGTACGCCGCCCGGTGGGCGCTGCATCCAGATGTTCTGTGCCGATGGTCAAATGCCTGTTCAATGAGCGCGCAAAGAACAACATCTTCCCCATGGCCGCCGACGCCTACCGCGTGGGCCTGGGCGCCGCGCAGTGGCCGTTCCGTGCGCTGTGGCACGTGGCCAGACTGCAGGACCCGCTCGCGACATTGGACCTTACCAAATGCGTTCAGGTTCGGACTGCTTGGGGGCAGGCACACGGGCAGCGATGGCGCCCCAGTGTGCACGCAGAAACCCCTCCGTCTCCGGCTCCGGTCAGCAAGCCCGAGCATCCCATCCGAAAGAAGAGCGCCGTCTCGGGCGAATCTCTCGGGGCGGATCTCTCGAGCTCGGCGGCGCGCTTAGCCGGCCGGCCAGTGACTTAGCGCAGACAGCCCTTGGGCCTTCAAGCGCCGAGGCGTCTGTAGGTGGCCACACGGTAAGGCTTGCGTGCTAAATGAGACGGCGTTCACGCGTAGTGTCGTGAGCTGGGGAGAAAGCTATGATTAGGACGCATTTGCCGATGTGCATGGTAGCGCTCAGTACCGTCTGGGCCGCGGCCTGTTCGGAAACGCTCAAATCTCCCAGCGTGAGCGAAACTGACGATATCAGCATGACTGTTCCCGATGGCGGAGCCGACGGTGTGTCTAATGGTGGGGTTCCTGGCAGTGGAGCCGACGGCGTTCCGGACAGCGGAGCCGACGGCGTTCCGGACAGTGGAGCCGACGGCGTTCCGGACAGTGGACCCGCTACCTGCCCAGACGGCTACGTTCTCAACTCTGGCAACTGCGTGGACATTGATGAGTGTGCAAGGGACAACGGTGGCTGCGGAGAGGTCGGACGGGCTACGTGCCTCAATCACGAAGGCAAGCCTGCGACCTGCGGCGACATCGACGAATGCGCCAACGGCGACAACGGTGGCTGCGGCGCTAAGGCTGGCTACAAGTGCGTGAATAAGGATCGGGTACCACCTAACTGCATCGACCTTGCCGCCTGTGACAAGGACAATGGGGGCTGTGGTAAGCCGGCCTTCAATCGCTGTTCCTACGACAGCGAGGGCGAAGTCCTGTGCAGCGATGTCAACGAATGCGAGGACAGCGACAACGGCGGATGCGGCGATGACAGCGCGATGACCTGCGTCAACGAAGTGAACGCCCGAAACTCTTGCGCAGACATCGATGAGTGCGCCAATGACTCGGATGCCTGCCCAGTTGAGACCCCGTGCGTCAATGTCAAGGGCAGCTACTTCTGTGCGTGCGACTACCCGACGATTTACGATCCTAGCCTCGCACGCTGCCGCGCTGCACGCGTGCTCGTCTTGGATGACAAGGGTTCCACCACATTAGTGGAAGATCTGAAGAAGGAGCTCTTCGACGTCGAGGACGGCGGTC
Source organism: Polyangiales bacterium (assembly GCA_046598735.1). GTDB lineage: Bacteria > Myxococcota_A > Polyangia > Polyangiales > DASUME01 > DASUME01. The sequence continues at coordinate 2,128 of JBKJIA010000154.1, read as the reverse complement.
CTTACTACGAGTGGAATCAGTCGCCCGACCTTTCCAACATCGACACGGTGCTCTGGCTGGAGGGTAAGGAGCTGCACTACGGCAAAGCACTGCGGTCCGGCATGGACGAGTTGCTCGCGAACTATGTGGCAGCAGGGGGGGGCCTTATCCGTACAGAATGGAGCCTCTGGATCGCATCCATGCAGCAGCTGCTCGGCAATGCGGCTGTCAACCCTGCGACGGTCCGCCTGATGCCGGTGGGACTAACCCCTGACGCCTTTTTCGCGGAAGTCGGCTACTCATGGACAGTCACTAACCCAACCAGCCCCCTGACTCGCAACCTACCCGCGACGATCGCGACGACGGGCGGTTACAGCTTATTGGACCTGCTGCCTGGCAGCGAAGCGGTCGCGACAACGTTCGATGTCCGCGCCGTGGGCGGCGTCACGCTCGAGACCGTTGTACCGGTGGTAAGTTACACTGCGATTCACGGCGGCATCACAGTGCACGTGAATGACACGCTGCTCTATAACAACGGCGTACGCACCTCGCTGCCGAGCGGCATCAAGCAGGTCTACTTCAACGCTGTACATTTCTCAGCCCAGCGTCCCCCGAACTGACGGGTGCCGCACGCGCCGCTCTCTACGCGCGCCTTAAGGCCAATGCCGTTCAGTTAGGCGAATTGCGCGCGTGTGCGCCCTCACCCCCCGCCCCTCTCCCACAATTTGTGGGAGAGGGGAGCAGAGCATTTCGAGAATCTCGGTGCAGACCCGATCGATGTCTTGCAGGACGTCACGGTTGTGGAAGCACAGGACGCGAATATTGACGAGTGCAAGCTGCTCGCTGCGCATGCAGTCATATTGCAAGCGATTGGTATCCTGGTGCTGCGCCCCATCTACTTCGATCGCGAGGCGCGCTTCGGCACAATAGAAATCCAAGACAAAGCGGCCAATTGGATGCTGTCGCCTGAATTTGAAACCTGCGAGCGCCCGCGCCCGTAAACGTGTCCAAAGGAGCTGCTCCGCGCGGGTGGTGTTTCGGCGCAACTGGCCGGCAACACGCTCGATGCCGGGTCGTGATCGCATGCTTGCATATCGACCCCCCCCCACGAGATGTTGCGCGTTCTCACCCTCTCCCACGAGGTGGGAGAGGGCAGGGTGAGGGCGCCCGAAAGCCGCCAACCGACCGGCACTGGCCTTAAGGCGTGACGAGCGCGCTGATCGCGCCGCCGCAGACTTCAAAAGCCCGGGGGCAAGATCACGTGGCGCAAGGGCACGGTCTGGCCAGTGCACGAGAAGCCGGGGGCCGTTCGGTCCTCATCGGGGCACCATGCGATAGGGCCGTTCAGGTAGTCCATGTACAAGTCATGGTAACCAGGGAAGCCCGGCGCAGAGCTGCGATCGGCGCGCACCGTACCCCAGGAGTTCTTGATTCGCAGGAATTTGATCTCGGTGTCTGAGCGCAGGGCGGCTGCGAGCTTGGCCCGGTCTACGGGGATGTTCGGGTCAAGCGTGACGCCTGCCGCAAGCACGCCGAATGCCGTCACAGCTTCGTAGTCTTCGAGCACCACCATGTGACCGCCCTGGGAGCCCGGACCGCCGGCCGCAAGAAGCGTCTGCAAGTTGAAGGCGCCTCGGAAGGGGGTTGCCCTCTTCTCCTGGGCATTGAAGTCCACGTCCCAGGTCAAGATGACGGGTTGGCGCTGGTGGAGGGCGCGCTGCATCCGCTGCAGAAAGCCGCGATTTCCCCGCGAATAATTGGCCACGCGCCAATCGCGCATGGCCGTGGTGAGCGCGGTATTCACCGGCACAAAGGACTCGGGCTGCGACCGCGAGGGGGCGCGGCGCGAGACGTAGGCGACGGGAAAACTCGCGGCGGATACGACGGGGGAGTTGCTCGCGGTCGCGCGGGCGCTGCCAGAGCCGTCGAAGGTACGGGACACAGTCGTTCCGAATACGAGGTCGAGCTCACTCACCACCTCCGGGCCAAGTTGCCAGGCAGCGTCGAGCTCGGCGCGCACGAGCGCGCGATTTCTGCGGGCAGCAAGGGTGGAAAGCGCCCCCGTCTGAAGGGAGCGATTGATCCGCGTCAGCGCGGAGGCCTGTCGCTGGGACATCTCGGTGACCATGTCCTCAGGAACAAAGTCGAC
>JBKJIA010000074.1:0-3404 GCA_046598735.1 Polyangiales bacterium | reverse complement strand
CCCTGCAGTAACCCAAGCCAGACGAGCCGCGCTCGCCGCATGGACACGCACCCGCCAACCACTCGTTCACATGGCGCGAGCTCTCGGGATAGGCTCATCGGCAGCCTCCGATTTACTGGCCAGACGGCCCGAGCGCATCCCTGCAGCGGTGGTCGACCAAGTCATGCGGCGATTGGAGGAGGGTGAAGCGAGCAAGGCTGGGGCGTGCTTGAAAGCGGAATAACGTAGACCGTCCCGCTTCTCCCCCTTAGCCGAGCAAACGTCCAACCGGATGAAGTCATCGCTATCATCGTCGACATACTCGGAGTCGACGCACGCGGTCGCGGCGCACGCGATCATCGCCCTGCAGTAACCCAAGCCAGACGAGCCGCGCTCGCCGCATGGACACGCACCCGCCAACCACTCGTTCACATGGCGCGAGCTCTCGGAATAGGCTCATCGGCAGCGTCCGACCTATTGGCCAGACGGCCCGAGCGGACCCCTGCAGCGGTGGTTGACCAAGTCATGCGGCGATTGGCGGAGGGTGAAGCGAGCAAGGCTGGGGCGTGCTTGAAAGCGGAATAGCGTACTCCGTCCCGCTTCTTCTCCCCCCACATGAATCGGATCTCGGGGTTCATTCGCGGTAAGCCCCCAGTCGGACCCGTCGTGGCGTGATTGGATCGTCGCTGCAGACTCACGTGCAGGAGGTGTGCGTGGCGAATGGAGTGCAGATGCCAGGTGTTGCTGGCTCGACGCGAAGGTACTGGAACGAGGCGACTGCAGCAGGAGTTCTTCGTGAAGCCGAGCGTAGCGGTCAGACTCTGACGGAGTTCTGTCGCGACCGCGAGCTGAACTACGAGCGCGTTCGGCGCTGGCGGATTCGCCTGAACGCAGTGACGAGGCCAAAACGGGTACCAAGCTTCGTGCCGGTCGAGGTGGTGGATGTCCAGGTTGGTGTTCGGCCTGCTGTCTCGGAAGGTAAGGTCACAGGAGTTGTCGAATTCGACGTAGGGGGCTGCGTGATTCGCATGCGCGGTGACGTGAGCGAGATGCTTTTGGTGCGTGCTTTGCGCGCAGCGAAGGAGGCGACACGGTGCTGAAGCTTCCTGAAAGCGTGCAAATCTTCGTGGCGGCGGAGCACGCCGACATGCGCAAACAGGCGAATGGTCTGAGCGCGCTGGTCAGCGCTGCGTTTGGGCAAACACCTGCTTCGGGCCATTTGTTCGTGTTCTTCAATCGTGATCGCGACAAGATTCGGATCCTGTTTTACGACCGCAATGGATACTGTCTGGTTTCCAAAAGTTTGGAGCGCGGAAGATTTCGCAAGCTTGAGGTTCATGGGGACGCAACATCGCTGCGCATCACGTCGACAGAGCTCAGCGCGCTGTTGTCGGGAACTGAAGTGGTGCCTCCACGAAATCGCCCCGTGCACTAATTTCCATTCGATTCGGCATTGCGTGCGATCCGATTGGAGGTAGAGAGACCGTCAGATGTCGACGGTGTCCCACGAGCAGGATTTGCTGAGCGCCGAGCCCGAGGAGCTTGCACCCAAGCAGCTCGCAGACGTCGACGCGATTCGCATTCAGCTCATGTCGATGCTCGGCGACGGACGCGGCGAGAACGCGATCGAAATGTTGCTCGCGCTGCTCGTGCAGCTACGCGATGCGCACACGGCTACCAGCGTCCGATTGCAGGACGCGCTGCGTAAGCTCGACGGACGAAGCAGTGAAAAGGTGTCGGCGAGTCAGCTGCAACTCGTGCTCACCGCGCTTGTGCACGGCGCGACGGACAGCGCGGAGGAATCGGCGAAGAGTAAGGAAGAAGGCGCAGCGCAGAACGGCGCTGCTGCGGATGGCAGCACTGAAGAGCCACCGCCCAAGCGCAAGCGACGCAGTGGACCGCGTGGCCGCGCTGCTCTTCCCGCTCATTTGGAACGACGCGTGACGCAGGTGCCTCCGCGCGCTGAAGACTGCTTTTGCAATGAGTGTAAGGTCGACAAGCGGCCCATGGGAAGTGAGCGCAGCGAGTGGCTCGAATACGAGCCCCCTACTTTCTTCGTGCGTGTTGAAGAACGACCCAAGATGTCGTGCCCGAAGTGCAGAACGGGTGTGGTTGCAGCAGAAGCAAGCGACTCGCCACTGCCTGGCGCGTTGCCGGGACCGGGCCTCTTGTCGCTCGTGCTGGTGTCGCGATTCAAGGATGGTCTGCCGCTCAACCGTCAGGCCGCTATCTATGAGAAGCGTTATGGCGTGCGTATTGCCACCTCGACGATGGGAGCATGGAGTGCAGGCGCAGCCGACCTCTTGCCGCCGTTGGTCGATCTGCTCAAATACCTTACTCTTCGCGACTTTCTTTTGCAGACCGACGACACGGGCATCCGCGTGCTCGACCCAGATGACCCAAGGGGAATTAAGCGCGGTCATCTTTGGGTATATGTCGGAGATGGTCAGCACGTCTTCGTCGACTACACCCCCAATTGGTCTGGCAAAGGTCCGCAAGAAATTCTCATGCTGCGCACCGGCTACATTCAGGCCGATGGGTATGCGGGGTATGATGCACTCTTCAGGCCGGGCTCCCCTCGCACGGAAGTCGCCTGCTGGATGCACGCGCGCCGAGGCTTTGAAAAGGCTTTCCAGGCCGGCGATGCGCGCGGCGGCATCATCTTGGGCCTGGTGCAGCAACTGTACGCAGTCGAGCGCAGCGCGAAAGAGGAAGGTTGCACGCCCGAAGCTCGGCGTGCACGAAGACTCGAGCACAGCATCGGACCTTACGAAGAGATATTCAACTTGCTTGACCAATGGGCGCCACAAGTCGCGCCCAAGACTCTCATCGGCCAGGCCATCACCTACGCGCGAAACAGATGCATCCAACTCGGGCGCTGCTTCGAGGACGGCAGGATCCCACTCGACAACGGCGAAGTCGAGAGACTGATCAGGCTCATTGCCATCATGAGAAACAATTCCCTCTTCGTCGGCTCCGACGCCGCAGGCCATCGCGCTGCCAACGTCCTGTCCCTCGTTCTCGCATGCCACCGCATCGACCTTGACCCGTGGGCATACTTCCGCGACATCCTGCCGCTGCTCGGCGCCAGTCGCTTCAGCGCCTCGCGTCTCGGCGAGCTGCTCCCCAACGCGTGGCGCGAACAGCAGGCTCAGCACGCTCGCGCTCAGTAAGCCGTCGTCGATGCCGGTGCCGGGGGTGTCCATCGCCAATGAAGACTGACATGCGGGCCTATAGCCGCACTGACGGGTCAGACTGGGGGCTTACGTCCGCTCGGTCTAGGATCTCTTGCGCGATGCGCAGTGCCATTGGTTTCGTCATCGGTTCCGTTGCTCCTATGCGGCGCGTCGCTCGAGCAAACGCGCAACTGTCGTCGCGTGCCACCGCTTGCCGCGAGAGGGCACTCCTTCAGCGTTGAGATGTTC
>JBKJIA010000028.1:0-5455 GCA_046598735.1 Polyangiales bacterium | reverse complement strand
GTTCACGCAGTTCGATCGGCGTGGTCGACCTGACATTCTATTCGCGGGCATGATGCAGTACGACGGCGACTTGAAGCTGCCTGAGCGATTCTTAGTACCGCCCCCCGCCATCGACCGCACCTTGGGTGAGTATCTGGCGCGCAACCAGATCACGCAGTTTGCCTGCAGTGAGACGCAGAAGTTCGGCCACGTGACTTACTTCTGGAACGGCAATCGCAGCGGCAAATTCGATGAGAACTACGAGGAGTATCTCGAAATCGCCAGCGGTACCTTACCATTTGAGGAGCGGCCCTGGATGAAAGCGGCCGAGATTACGGATGCGCTCATCCCGGCGCTCACGAGCGGCAAACATCGGCATCTGCGCGTGAACTACGCCAATGGCGACATGGTCGGGCATACCGGCTTTCGCGAGGCGGCCGTGGTGGCGGTCGAAGCGGTGGACCTGCAGCTCGGGCGCTTACTGCCCGTGATCGAGAAGTTGCAAGGCGCGCTGATCGTGACGGCCGACCATGGCAATGCCGATGAGATGTTTCAGCTCGACAAGAACGGTAAGATTCAAGAAAACGCCGCGGGCAAACCGCTCGTGAAGACGAGTCATACGCTCAATCAAGTGCCGTTCCTTTTGTACGCGCCGAGCGGGAAGCTCGCGATCGATCACAGCGTGCATGAGCCGGGTCTGGCTAACATCGCAGCAACCGTGCTCCACTTGCTCGGCTTAAGCGCCCCCGGGGATTACCGGCCGTCGTTACTGCGCGACCGCATCGCGCAGCGCTGAACGCGGTAAGAGCGCGCGGATGGCGATGCCGTCGTCGACCGCGACGAATGCGTCGATCTCGCCATTGGGATATTCGGCCAGTACGCGTGCCCAAGCGTCTGCATGCAAGGTAGCGATGGGCTGATTGTTGAACAACAACTTCGTGCCCGCTACCACGCGCCTGAGCGCGCCTCGTTCGTGGAGCAAGCGAAGGGGGATGGCGCTGGCCGCGGCCGCCGGCGCTGCGGCTTTGCTGGGGGCCGAAACCTGGGCTTTGCGTGGCGTGATCTGAGCGTTGGTGTAGCCGATCAAGTAAGGCCCGCTGCCCACGCGCACGGCAAACCAACGGCCTTCCTGGCGTAGCACCGTAAGGTCTAGTGCCAGGGGGCTCGCTTTGGGCGCGAAGATAACCTTACCGTTTGGGGCATCGTACAGCGAAAATGGCAGGCCGGGAGCGAGCTCGAAGGGGGCTCCGGGCTCGGGCGCAAGGGCCGAAGTGGGGGCATCCTTGGCAGCAAGGCCTATCACGGGGTAGCTGCCTTCGTAGGGGACCGCGTCGTAGCCCACCAGCATGGGCGCTGCGACCACGCGCGCGCGGCCTGATTCTTTGGCAGGTCCGAGTACACGCACGCGATCATTGGGAGCGAAGTAGACGGGAGTGTCGCGCAGGCGTCCGCGCCGCTGCACACGCAACACGAGCCTATCCGCCGGAACATGCGCGCGCACCTCGAGGGCACCCATGACTTTGACCGGGACGCGGCCAGCCTTGGCCTTGCCAACAATCACCACCACCACATCGGACGACGCGTAACCGACAGCCGGTGCATCGCGCTCGGCGCCGAGAAACAGCACGGGCTCGTCGCCCTTAGCGAGCAAGCGCTGCGCGGACAAGCCCGGCACGTCGCTGACATAAGTGCTCGCTCCGAGGGTTCCTGCGCAACCTGCGAGCGCACTGTGTGCGAGCGCCCAACCAAGCAAAACCAACCAGGGGATCGTCCGCATGCGGAGCGCAGCCTAGCGCGTTTTTTTGGTACGGCAGCGCTCGGGCAGGGTTAAGCGCGTCCGCTTTGAGCGCTGCCGCACGCGCGCGGGAGGGGTAGAGTGGAGCCATGCGCTTGCTGAGTTTCGTTTTTGTCGCGTTGGTGGCCTGTGATCACGAGCCCCGCCTCATGGAGCACGTGCGCGCGCAGGCTCCAGCCAGTCCGGCGGTAGTTTCAGCGCTGCCCGGCCTTGAAACCTCCGAAGCCGTAGCTCGCGCGTACCCAAGCTTTGATGGCTATTGGTACCGAGGCAAAGCAGAGCTCAATCGCTACGAGCTTCAACAGTCACGTTACGGCGCGCTGCACCCGGGGGAAGCCGTCTTGATCTTTGTGACCGAAGACTTCTTGAAGACCAAGCAGGTCAAATTCGAAGGCAAAGGCGACGTAAAGGATGCGACCAGCGTGCTCAAGCTCAATAGCTACCGACGCTTCTATACCGGCATCTATCCTTATACCGTGACGACGTCGGTGTTTTCGCCGGCCAAGCACGCAAAGGAGCCACCGTTCAAGCTTACGTTCACTGCCACGGAATGGTGCGGACAGACCTTCATGCAGCTCAACCACCGCGCAGATCACTTCCAGGTCGAGGAGCGATCTTACTTTGAAGCGGAGGGCGACCGAGATACCACCTTACCTGTGACGTTGGTAGAAGACGCGCTGTGGACGCGCATACGCCAGGACCCGAATACGTTGCCACTGGGCCGAATCGAGCTTTTGCCCGCAGCCCATCACGTCAGACTCGATCACGTGCCACTCAAGGCCATGCCCGCCCAGGCCAGTCTTACTGCGGACAAACATGGTAAGCGTACCTATCGAGTCAACTACGACTCGGGCCGGGTGCTTGCGTTAACTTTCGAGACACGCTTTCCCTATCGCATCGTGAGCTTCGAAGAAACGCCCAAGGCTGATGCGCCCATCACGCGTGGCACGCTCACGCGATCGATCATGCTGCCTTACTGGGAGAAGCACGGTCCACAAGATGCCGTATATCGCCAGGCGCTCGGTCTTAGCCCCTAAGATACCCAGTAAGGATCGGTTGCAGGTTAGCGCCCGGGACAGACTACTCGATGGTGAAGGCGAGGCCCGGTAGTTCGCGACCCGGCGCACTGAGCCGGAGTGTGCCCTCGATGCGTTCGATCGAGCCGTCGCTCTTGCGTGCGGTTACCTTACCGAGGACATCGCGCGCGTCGCCGAATGAGGTCCGTATGGGCAGCGCGAAGGGTTCCATCGCCACGTCGTCGCCATCCACCTGAAGCCAGCGCTGTTGTCGCTGCACGACCGGAGTGTCCGCCACGAGTTCGACCCGGGTCTCATGCGCCTCCCCCGGCTCCGCCACGGAAAGCGTGAAGCGCTGCTGGGTCACCGTCGGCCCGGCTGCGACGAACACGGTGAGCGTCAACGGAGCACTCGGCAGCTGCGGCGCGGCCCCAACTACACGAAAGCGCGTGCTGCGGGCGGCCGAAAGTGTGCCTCCCGAAGTGAACGGCATTGCCTTGGCGGCCGTGAACACGTACTCGCCGGGTGAGAGGTCTGCGTTGGGGATGAACTGAATCCGCCCGCCCATCACCTGGATCTTGCCCTCTACTGTGATGCCTGAAGCGGTGCTTAGCGTCACGAAGGGGGTCAAGTCGCCGCGGGGCGGATCGGCGAAGGCAACCCACGGTGCGACATCTGGCTCCACGGCCCCCTGACTTTCTAGATCGGGATAGATCCCAAGCGGGGCGCTGCCCTTAGGGGTTAGTTGACGAAGAAACGCCAGGAGGTCCGAGCGTTCGCTACTGTCTAGGGTCACGTTTACGTAGGTGAGAGCGACATCTAGGGCGCCGTCGAGGCCTCGCTCCTGACCCTTGGCAAAGTAGATGCCGTGACGGTAAACACCAAGCAACGACGGAACGTCCGCAGGAATCCCCGACTTGCCTTCCTCGATCATCGTCCGGTTGGTGTAGAGCGGCGGCTCATGGCAGGAAGAACAGAGGGCCTTACCCTCGAAAAGCTGACTCCCGCGCAGCGCAGCCTCCGTGTAACTCCCGTCGAGGCGCGTATGAGCGTTCGCGCGGGGAGCCCCGATCATGGACTCCAAGAAAGCTCCGATCGCATCCGCTTCGTCAATGCTGGGGGACCGGCCAAGAATGGACGCTGGGCCTTGGTAGCCAAAGTTCGCAGCGCTCGAGGTGTACGCCGACCACCCTAGGGGTGTGGTGGCCAGGAGCAGCTGCAGAGGCCGCACGTTGGCATACTCACCGGCACCAAAGCGCCAAACCATGCCCTCGTTCTGCCCCTCCAAGTGGCAACTGCTGCAGGCGTGATTACTGCGCACGCCGCTGCCAGGGCGCAGGTAGATCAGTTCGCCAAGGGCAACCGAAGGCGGTCTCGCATCTTCGTGCAACGGGACCACGCGGGTGACCTTACCTTCCGCACTGATCATCGTGAGTTGCGCTTCGGCGTAGCTGTGCACCGCGACGCCAGCGTCGCCCAGATCGACCAGCTGGCGAGCGCCCACACCGACCGGCACACGTAAGATCTCCTCTAGCGTCGATGCGTCGAGCAAGAGGACGAGCCCCGATGACTCCGTCGCTATCCAAATACCCTCATCACGGACCAGCACGCCCGCAGGACCCACCGCAGGACCTCCGGAGGTAGCCTGTCGCGTGAGGTCGGCTTGTAACCGGGCGCTGTCCGGTGCGGTGATGTCATCGATGCGCACGATCTCGTGTTCGAACGGCTTCGCTGCGGGATCGGCCTGCGATGGCATCGGGTCGCCATCCGTGCCCACCACGTAAAGCCTGCCGGCAGCGTCGAACGCGAGCGCACGCTGGGCGGCCGTCACCCCCTGAACGACATGGGCCACGCTTCGATCTTCGAGATCCACCACGAAGAGATCATCGTCTGGGGTGCCTTCGTAGGATCCGTGTTGATCCGCAGCGGCGTTGCGCGAGCGGAACGAAGCGGCCACCAAGTACGTCCCTTCAGGTGAGATGGCGAGTGCGCGTGGATCGAAGCCCACGGGAATACGCTCGATGACCGTACGGTGGGTTAGATCGACTACGGCGATCTCGCCGGCCGTCGGCAGCGACACGTATAAGAGGTCTCGTCGGGGATCGATGGCTAGGCCCGTGGGCTCATCACCGACCCACAATGCGTCCTCCAGTACGCCACGGGCGCGGTCCACAAAGCCGATGGTGTCGCTGCCCCGCTGGGCAACCAGAACGTAAGGTAGTGGCTCCCGCCATGCGACCGCCGCAGGCCAACTGCCCACCGCGATCTCACCGCGCACGAGGCCATCATCGATGCCCACACGGCTCACCGTGTACGTGGCTCCATTCGCTGTCCAGACTTCGTCAGCGACCACTGCGGCCCCAAACAGGGGCGTGAGGTAGTGGTTCCGGAAACGCTCCCTTGGAGTCTTCCTGACCGCGGTGAGCACGAGCACTGCGTCCTGACCGGGCACCACGAAGCGATACTCGCCAGGGACGTCGGGAGTGAAGCGTGGCTGCGGCGCGCCCCTTGCGAAGATGAGGTTCTGACTCCCCTTGGGCGCGAGATCGAGCTTCCAGGCAAGGTCTTCTGGGCAACCGACCGCGCGCGAGAACGTGGGTAGATAGAAGGTCTCTCCCAGGATGTGCCCATCGGTGTTCTGCAGCGGCAATGCCGTAGTCACGCA
>JBKJIA010000645.1:0-3246 GCA_046598735.1 Polyangiales bacterium | reverse complement strand
ATGGGAAGGGTGTCGGTTGCCGCAGGCCAAACAAATGCGCGCACGAGCTCGACGGTGTGATCGAGAGACACAGTCGCATCAGAACGAACCCGTCGGATGAAGGCCTTCCACTGCGCGCGCTTCTGCGTATCGCTCACGAAGTGTTCAGAGATGCCGATGGGAAGGTCTGTGGGGATCGCCGTTTCACGTCGTATGAATGTTGCGCGAATAGCGCGCGTCAGGTCCGCCGCTTCGAAGGTAAAGTGCTCCGCGAGAAAAGCGATGTCGAAGTAGTCTTTCATCCTGGAGTTGGTGAGGCCCAGTGTGACCATCGCGTGAAACTTCTCCGCCACGACGACCTCGCGGCGGTACGCACGCAGGACGGGGGCGGGCATGTCGAGCAGAGTCGGGTAGGAGTGCTCCTCCGGAATGGGTTCGACCGCATCACCAAAACCGACGTCGACCTGAAGCGCGAGTACAGCAGTGCCAAGCTTCGCGTTCAGAGTGATCCTCACACCATCGTAGACAGCGTCCTCGCGGATGGGCTGGGCTCGAATGCTCTTCAAGTCAAAGATGAGACCGTCAGGTTCCACGTCCGTGGAGAGAATGTCTACAAACAGCTGGCGTAGGCGCTCGGGATCCGGAGCACCCGTGCCGAGCAGGGCGACATCCTTGGTCGGTCTCGGGAGTCCGGACTGCCAGAGCGTAAACAGCGATGCCCCCTTGAGCACGAATGCATCGCGGTGGGCTGAGCGGGCAAGTCGGTACAGGAGTCGTTCGTTTGCGTAGCGAACGAGCACGCGCTGGAACTCCTCCTGCTCCTTCTTGGCAAGCTGCAGCAGGCGTGAACGGATGCTCTCAGCGCTCTGCCGGTTTCGTTGCCTCGTCACGACAGCGCCTCGATGTACGGGCGGAAGCTCGCGGCGACACCTTGCCCCTCCGCGAGCATGAGAAGCTTGCTCGGCGTGGTGCGCCGCGTGCGTAGTGCCTCGCGTAGCGCCTCGAGCGCCACATCGAGTCCGATCTTGTTCCGGAAGCGGAAGCAATCGATGACGGTCTTCTCCACGCCGTACACCTTCACCTGAATACCCTCCACTGTGTGAACCTCCACTTGCTCGGTCCAGCGCGCGCCAGACGCTTGAACGACGCGCAGCGCTGGCCAGTCGAGCTTAGGGCGCCATGTACGCGGTGGGACGGCGATCCAAACCTCCGCGGGTTGCTGCGTGGTGAGCCCGTGGAACGCGAGCGCGGACAGCAGGCAAACGACGGCGTGGGGTACGCGGGCGGCTACCAGCGCGAGCGCGTGGTGGGGGGTGGCTTCGAAGCCCTTCGAGGCATAGAGCCCCCGCGCAAGCTCCACGAGGTCACCACGCGCCACCATGAGACGCACCTGCGCTCGACGCAGACCGAGGGCCTCAAGGGCTTGCATTCGCATGGGATTCGGTAGGTGCATCGCGCGTACAAAACATTGTGGTTTGTATGCAATGTTAAAGCAAATGTATCATTTAGCGGAGTGCACGGGACAGTCAGAGGGGAGGGTGGCCAGGGCTGCGCGCGGGCGGTGTCGCGCGCCTGGCGGGCATCCGGCGGCCGGTCTACTGCCCGCCGTGACGCACGGTCGTTTGGACTAAAACCCCTTTCTTTTCGCGCTGTTTACGAGTGCGCCGCCAAGACGACGCTAAAATAAGGCCAACTGCTGTCTTGGCAATGGGCTTTCCTTTGTACTTCCGCTACTTTACGTCACTTCGAACAGGGATTGAAAATCCTCGTGTCGGCGGTTCGATTCCGTCTCTGGGCACAAAGAAACCTCGCTTTTGCGGGGTTTTTTCAATTGATGGGTCTGCGACGAGGCGTCTCTGGGGTCTCATTTGTCCCCCAGCTACGACTTCGTGTGTGGCGGACGTCCGACGCTTCAAGTGAAGTCATGCCGCCACGCGCTCTGAAACGCCTGCTCCTCCGGGACATGCGGCACATGCGGCACGTCGGTTCTCCTCGAGTCGCCTTCGGCGAGCGTCCGCGCGCTTGGCCTTGAGGTCATCCACCACGTGTGCGCCGGTACGATAGTACATCTCGTCGGGCGTTTGGCCTTCGAACGCGGCGTGGGGCATCACACTGTTGTGCTGCTCGACGTAGAACTTGGTGAGTCTGCGAACGTCGGTGATCGCGTTAAGCTGGTTGAGATAGAGCCACTGGTGTTTGAGGCTGCGCCACCAGGCTTCGACCTTGGAGTTGGAGTAGCTGACGTCGACCAGCGCCCGGATCCGATGCCAATCTAACTTCGCGACCACCTCGTCGACCGCCGTGTTGAAGTTCTCGACGCCGCCATCGCAGACGAGCTGCACGGACTCGTCGCGATGCAGATGTCGAGCGGCCTCGCGGAGTACGTTGCACGTCCCCAACGGCTCCAACGAGTCCGCTACGCTCCACGCGAGGATCTTGCGGGAGAAGTTGTCGATCACCGCGTGCAAGTACACCTTTGTCCCATCGAGCAGGCGCAGCACGCTCACGTCGATGTGCCACTTCTCGTTGGGCCTGTCTGCGCGCACGCCCTCCTTCGGCTTGGCGGGGTAGATGCGCAGGCGGGGTCTACGCCAATCGTTCGTACGAATCAACTTGCCCCAGGTACTCGGATGCGCGAACGCTTCCCCGATGCGCTGCGCGTGCAGCGCGAGCGCACGGATAGACATGTGACGATGGGTAGGCGACAGCACCATGTCTTTGATGCTCATCCTCTCTTTGATCGACAAGCGCTGCGGATGGGGCATAGCGCACCACGGCGCGTCGGCGACCTCGCATGGCGTCAGCGCACGCTTCCATTCCGCGACGCTCGACGAAGAGATGCGAAGCACACGCAACGCGGCGCTTACGGGCATAACGCGACGCGCGTGTTCAAGCGCGGACAGCAAGCTTCGCCTGTGTGCGGCAGAGCTGATGCGCTTGGCGTCCACGTGCGATCCCAGGACGCGCAGCATGGTCAGCGTCAGTCTGAGCAGGGCCGTGAGCATCGAGACGCGGTGCTCGAGACGCGCCACTCGCTCGCGCAGTCGAGCATTGTCTCGGTCAGGCTCGTCGAGCCACACGACTTCCGGCATGCCGCGTCGGAGCCAGGTCAGAATCGTGCCGCGAGGAATCTCGAGGTCCGGGAATAGGTCGGGGTTTGCTGTTCGCACGATCTGCTCGCGGATCGTGCGCACGGGCAACCCCGACCTGTTCCCCGAGCTTGGGATTCCTCGGGGCACGATTCTGACCTGGCTCCGGCGCGGCATG
>JBKJIA010000554.1:0-4435 GCA_046598735.1 Polyangiales bacterium | reverse complement strand
CCTTCGCAGCGGCCAATGGCAATGCCAACGGCAACGCCAACGGCAACGCCAACGGCAATGCCAACGGAGGCGCGACGACAGGCGGCACGACTGGCGCGACGACCGGAGGCACGACTGGCGCGACGACCGGAGGCACCACCGGTAACGCATCGGCGCCACTCAACCTCGACGTACGTCGTTCGCTCGTCGTGACCGAGCAGCCTGCACTTGTGAACTTCCGTTTCAAGCGCGTGATGGATCAACTTGTGGCCCAGTCAGGAGTGCCCGGACTGACTTCGCTCGCTCTATTTCAGCAATGGTGGGACACCCAGAATCCCGGTCCGGGGCTGGGTCAAGGTCCACACTGCGACGATCAGCTCGATACCACCTATGGCTCCATCATAAATGGCTACCCCTATGCCTGTCGCGGTCCACTCGCGGAAGGCGGCGAGGCGAGCTGTGATCCGTTCGCAATCGGTTCGCCCTGCGAGTACATCCCGATCGCCCTCTTCAATCGTTTCGATCTCGCGCCCATGAACGGCGCGAACTGCGGTGAACACCGCATCGTGTATGCACGCGCCTCGGGTCGAACCAATTCGAGCGCGCGCAATCTCATCATCTTCGAGGCTGTCTTGCCGAACCCGCACCCCGTGCAAGGTCTCAAGGGATGCAAGAAGATCGCTGATTTCTGGGGCGATCTATCAAGCGACGCGAACCTCGCGAGTCGTACGGCCTCCCTCGAGCACTTCTACTTCGACGGCCTCGCCGACATCCCACCCGTGGTGCACGTCGACCACTACGGTAACAACGCGGATGGCTTTGGGCAGATCCGCACCAACCAGTTCTTGCAGCCCACCACCATCAGCCCACGCGTGTGGTCGCTGCGCGAGTTCAAGTTGCTCAAGAGCTGCTTGCTGTCGGGGTGCGACCTCGACATGGTGCCTGTCTTCAACAAGACCAGTCCCTTTGGCCCGCTGTTCAACGTGGCATGGACCGATCCGAATGCGGCGGCCTTCCAGGCTTACTTCCCGTCGGTGGTGGCGGGTCTCGCGGGGACCTCTCTCACCGGCCTGCGCATGGACATTCCCAATGTCTTCAACTCGCCCCAAAGCCAAGCTTCGGGGTCGACCGAGACCAACTCCTTGCTCAACTTCGGCACTGCGCCCAGCAGCTTCCGTTCGGCGATCGAGAGCACGCTGATCACGCTTGGTAGCTCACTCACTCCCGATGATATCGTGGCGCGGGCACAGACCCAGTCGTGCGCGGGCTGTCACCGCCTCAGCAACAACCAGCCCCTGGGCGGCGGCCTGACATGGCCTTCCGCACTCGGCTTCGCGCACGTCAGCGAGAAGGACAGCGATCTCGAAACGGTGAATGGTATGGTGCGCTACCGCATCTCCCCCGCGCTGGAGTCGACCCTGCTGCCACGCCGTAAGTTCGTGCTCGAGGATTACATCCAGAACCCGCCGCCGAACGCACAATCCAGCAAGTCGATCGGTGGCGGCACGACTCACTAAACGTCACAGCATGTAGCGCCCGGGCCTCACCGTGCATCTTCGCCGTGCGCTCCATCATCTCCTCGCAATCTTCGACGTAAAGCGTAAGGCCGACCGACGATCCGCCGAGGCTCGCGGGCCCCGAGTGCCTTCATCTCGGGTGCCTCGTCGGCGAGCATGAAGTGGGAGTCGCCGACGCGCATTTCCGCGTGACCGAGCTTGCCGTGGGGCATGGGCGGCGACGTGAGCAACGTCACTCCACCCTGGCCGATCCTCCTGGCCATGTTCCCCCGCGATCATACCGAGCCCGGAGTCGCGAGCAGGGAGTCGCCGTCGCAGACACGTTCTGGACGATCGATGATCTATCAGTGCGTTTTCACCCCAGCATACGTTCCGGCGTACGTTGCGCGGCGCGATAACCCCTGCTAACTCTCTTGCTCCCCCCCCCCCCCCCACATACGTGCAGCAGCAATGCTCGAAGGGAGTTCCCTCGGGTTCGACTCTGTGCTGGATGGTGTGGCTTTTTTGGAGACGGTCAGTGAAGAAGTTACCCTCTAATTTGTTCTTGTGTGCGCTGTGCATGCCGGTGTTGTCTTGGGCCTGTGCGGTTGAGGTCGGCGAGGC
Source organism: Polyangiales bacterium (assembly GCA_046598735.1). GTDB lineage: Bacteria > Myxococcota_A > Polyangia > Polyangiales > DASUME01 > DASUME01. The sequence goes on along the minus strand of JBKJIA010000554.1, from coordinate 2,336 downwards.
CGAACCTACCCAGGATGCCGGAGTCCAAGAAAGTGCGGAGGCTAGCGCGCCCTCCGATGATCTCGGTAAGGTCGCGCAGGCCGTAAGCTGCCGCGATGTGAGTGACACGCGGACTGGCCAATCACTCGCGGTGACCGACCCGGAGGCTCTCCTCAAGTTCGGCTTTACCCGCACCATCAATCGTATTCTCGCCACGGCGAACGTCGCCTCAACGGAGACGAACGTAGGCGTGTATCAGCGCTGGATGCGATCGTTTGGAGCCAGCGACGCGCTCGGCGACTGCAATGACCCCAGGATGGACCCCAACGGGTATGGTCTCGGATGCCCACGCTCCGACGAGCTCCTCCTGTCTACTTTCAATCCGATGGCGGACTCCGTCTCTAAGGTCAAGTGGGCGCCCGTCGCCATCATGAATCGCTTTGATTTGGCGCCAGCCAACGGCGCTACCTGTGGTGAGTACCGCATCGTCTACGCCATGAAGTCACAGAGCCCGACCATCGGCGGACGGGCGTTCATTATCTTTGAGGCTGCTCTGCCCAATCCCACTCCGTCGCAGGGGCTTGCAGCCTGCTTACCCGTCGCGCAGTTTTGGCAAGGACTGTCTTCCGACAACAGCTCGACCAGCCGCGCGGCAAAGCTGGAGAAGTTCTATTTCACCGGCGGCGCGGTGCCGGGCTTTAAACCGATCGTTAGTGCCGCTCACTATGGCCTTACCGAGTCGGGGTCCACCATCCGCAACGCGGGCCAAATCCGCACGAACTTCTTCGTCAACAACACGGAATGGCACTTGCGTGAGTACAAGCTGCGCCGCGCGTGCACCGCGCCGGATACGGTCAGCACCTGCAAGCTTGAGTTTGTCCACGGCACCGTCAGGCAAAACCCAGCCGAAGAGCTGTTCACCGGAACCCACCCACGAAGCGAGGCGTTTCTAGCCGACTTCCTCAACCAGGTTCCGCGCTTGGCCGCCGGCGACATCAACTCGATCGGCATGATCACAGGAAACAACTTCAACGAGTTCGAAAGCGTCTCCCAGGCCAACAACGTTCAATATTCCCTGTCAGGAGTGGCGAGCTCCCCCGTGCGCGTAGCGATTCGGAATAAGCTTAGTGCCATCGGCTCGACGCTGTCGGTCAATAATATCTTAGATCGGGCGACCACGCAGACCTGTGCCGGATGCCACCAAGTATCCAATGGCGTGGCCCTCGGTGGTGGTCTTACTTGGCCAAGCTCTGACTCGTTCGTTCACATCGATGAGCTGGGTAGGCTCTCGCCGGCGCTCATCGACGTCTTCCTGCCCCGGCGCAAGGTCGTTCTCGAATCGTTCATCAATGGCCTTTGCGATGGTACCGCGGCCAAGGTCGCAGCGGGGATGACCGTCGCCGGCAGCCCCGAGGGTACAGTCAACTAGTAGCGTGGCTCGAGCGGCGCTCGACGAACTGCTGGTCGGGGTGAAAAGCGCGCCGCGCGCCGTGCGTCCCGGTCCCTGAGTGTTACCCTGGGGCACTATGAAGTGTCTCCACTCCTCCCCCGCCATCTTGCTGCTCGGCCTCGTCTTGAGCTCGTCGGCTTTCGCCCAGGCCCCCGCGAATGCGGCGCCCGTTGCGCCGGCGCCCGCCTCGCAAGAGGCAGATGTCACCGCCCCCGCGCCTCAAGTCGCCCCCGCGACCGAACCCACCGCTCCCCCCGAAGCCGCTCCTGCACAACCAGTGACGGTCGCCCCCGCGCTCACCGTGCAGGCCCCGCTGCCGGTGTACGGCGCTCCGCCGTCAGCAACTCCAGACGTGCGGCCGGGGTCGCGCATCGATCCCTCCGACTACCGCCGCAACCGCACCGTCGCCATCGTCGGCAAAGTGCTCACGGTCGCCGCCGCGGCGCTCTTCATCCCCTATGCTGTGGCAGCCAGCAACGCCAACGACGCCAGCGACGTCGCAGGGTTCGGCGTGGCCTGGTACCTCATCGGTGCAGCAGGGCGCCTGACTTGGGCCGGCGCCGACCTGAAGATGACGAACATGATGCGAGACGAGGGGGCCAACATCCGGCGCGGCCCCGCCATCGCCTCCATGGTCCTCGCGAGCGCGAGCCTCGTACCTTACCTCAACCTGGTCGCCACCCCCGGCACCTGGATCGTTGGCAGCATAGCGAGCTCGAGGATCCGCACGGCGCGCGAGGACATCGGTCTCAGCCAGATGACGCTGGTGCCTCCCATGGCCCACGGCATTCGCGGCTTCTCGACGGGTGTCACGCTCAAGTTCTGATCTGATGTAGCGCCTGACGGTGTTCCTCGGTGTCCGTGCGCTCGACCTTCGCAATCAACAGGCGTCGCGTGAAGCGCTCCG
>JBKJIA010000498.1:0-5942 GCA_046598735.1 Polyangiales bacterium | reverse complement strand
TTCGGCGCGCTTACGCGCAGTAAGGTCTGTGAGCGCAGAGCGAAAGGCAATGGCACGTCCGTGTTCATCGAGCACAGGCGCGCTCACGACTTGCACCTGCATGACGCCGCGCGCCGTCGCGTCGAGCGTAAGCTCACTGACCACTGGCAAACGCGTGGCTGCGCACTGCCGCAAATGCGCTCCAAAAGCCTCTGCTTGCGCTATGCCCGCGCCAGCGCCAGCGCCACCCAAGGCCAAGAACGGTTTACCGATAAGGTCATGACGCGCGCGGCCCAGCAGGTTTGCACCAGTAAGGTTCAGCTCCTTGATCAACCCCGTTTCATCGAAAGTATAGTAAGCAATCGGCGCCAAGTCGTAGAGGTCTGCGTAGCGCTTCCGGGAGTCTTCGAGCGCGCCTTGGGCATCGCGCAGCTCTTGATTCTGAGCCTCTAGCTCGCGCTGATGTTTCTGTAGCTCCTGCACGAGTCGAGCATCCCCGGCCATCTCCAGGCGAGCGTCCATGAGGCCGTGCTTAGTTTTGACTTCCTGCGGTGTGTCTGTATGGGTCATGACGCTATCCACCTCGAACCGCCACGAACCCCCATCGATGGCAGCCTTGCGGCCCCTTACCAATCTGATGCCGGGTACGTGAACGGAAGGTCACTCGCGAAGGCAGGAATCGCTGCCGGTTTAGAATGAAACTCGCGCACTGCCAGAGCTTTCGAAGCAACTGATAGCGGGCACGCTAGCACGCGCAACCACCAAGCATCGGTCATACATGCAAAGTCGACTTCGTTTCCTAAGTATGTCGTGCAGGCCGCGCAGCGCGCTAAATCGCGTACATATAGCGGAGGCTAAAGTTGCGTCTTTGCAGCGCCGAATGGGTCACTAAGATGGGTATATCTGCAGTGCGATCACCCCCCGCGTCACCGGGACGCTGCAGCCTAGCCAGGTTGCCAGCGTAGCCTCGCGCAAACAGCCAAGTTTAGAGCTTGCTTAGAACGTCACCAGACGGCGTGCGCCGATCGTTCGGGATCGGCGTCTGTTCCTTTCAAAGCAAATGCCTCCCTCCCTTATGTGGGACCCACCCTTTGGAACATACCATTCGCGCGATCGTGCCGCCGCTCGTCGCCTGTACCTATGTTCCCAATCGGCAGTGATCAGATGTTCATCGCACGAGGAGCTTCAGGTCCAAGCTTCGCGCGCAACGGTAAGGCTCGCCTGAACATCGTCAGATCGGCCCAGGCCCGCGGCGGCTCAGGGGCCCCCGGGCCGTCGCGGCGAGCTTGTGCTGCAAACAGTCCGGCCCTCCGTGCGCGGTGATCAACGTTCGCGCGTGGCTTACTTTGGTGCGAGGCATCGCTGCGACAGCGCTATACAGCGTTTATGTCATTTATAGTTTGTCTATAGTTTCGCGGAGATGGCGTTGTTGGACGAATTTGTCGTGAAATAGCGTTTGAATTCAAGACACGCGTTGTACAGGCTATGTCGAATGTCGGAGGCGGCGGCCCCGGGAATGGACAACATGGGCTACGACGTGATCTTTGTGGGAGGGGGCTTGAGCGCCGGGCTTGGAGCGCTTTCGCTGCTTGCAAAACACCCGGAGGCGGCGGTCGCGATCGTCGAACGCGAGTCTACGCTTGGCGGCAACCACACATGGTGTTTTCACGCGGCCGATGTGGGCCCGCAGTCTGCAGACTGGCTCGAGCCACTGATCGTGCAGCGCTGGCCCGGCTACTCCGTGCGCTTTCCTGCGCGCATGCGCAGACTCGCTTCGCCCTACGCCTGCGTCACGAGCGCGCGTTTGCACGCCCACGTGAGCGAGCAAGTGCTCGCTTCAAAGACGAGCGCCCTGCTTCTCTCCGCCAGCGCACACGAGGTGAGCGCGCAGCGCGTGCTGCTGGCGGATGGTCGCGAGCTAAACGGTAAGGTCGTGATCGATGCGCGCGGCCCCGAGCTGCCGGATCGCGCGCGCGGCACGGGCTATCAAAAGTTCTTGGGCTTGGAGCTCGAGGTTGAGCCTGACCACGACTTGCGCGAGCCTGTGCTCATGGATGCGTGTGTACGCCAACACGATGGCTTCCGCTTCATGTACCTCTTGCCGCTGAGCCCCACGCGCATCCTGTTGGAAGACACCTTCTTCTCCGACCACGCAGAGCTCGATGAGAGCGCGATCGAACCCGCGATTCTTGCCTACGCACGCGCCCAGGGATTCAAGGTAAGGAACGTGCTGCGACGTGAGCGCGGCGTGCTGCCCATGCCGTGGTCCGCGCCGCTGCCTGTGATCGGAGCTGGCATCATTCAGGCAGGTTACCGGGGCGGGTTCTTTCACCCGGTCACCGGCTACTCGTTTCCTTTGGCGGTGCGCTTTGCCGAGGCCCTTACTCTCGGCAGCACGGGCGAGCTTGCGCGTGCACCGCTTGAACGTTTGGCGCATGCACACAGCGAGCAGCTGCGTTTTCTGTTCGTGCTGACGCGTCTGATGTTCACTTGCTTTGAGAGCGAACAGCGCTTTCGCGTGCTCGAGCACTTCTATCGTTTGCCCGAGTCCGTGATCGAACGTTTCTATGCGGCTGAGCTGCGTCACGTGGACCGCGCGCGCCTGTTTTGGGGCGCTCCGCCGCGCGGCATGTCCTTACGGCGCGCGCTCGGCTTGGGTCAGGAGGCCACGCCATGAAGCCCGCCACCTCAACACACGCACCGAACATTACTGTTTCGCTCTTGCTGCATGAGACGCAGCAATGCGCAGGCCACGGCTTGGACGGGGGTCACTTCGAACGGGCGCTGCTGTCTGGAGCACGGGAGTTTTTGGCGCGGCCCGGCAAGGCCTTTCGAGCGCGCATGATCGAAGCGTGTTTCCTCGTCGCAGGGGGAGCTGCCGGCACGCTGCCAGATGCATGCTTAGAAGCTATCGAGCTCTTGCACGGTGGCTCGCTTATCGTCGATGACATCCAGGACGAAGCCGAGACGCGGCGTGGCGCGCCTGCCCTGCACAAGCTCGTGGGCATGCCGCGTGCGCTTAACATCGGGAATTGGCTATATTTCGTGGCTCTTTCGCGCATCGATGCGCTGCCACTCGAGCCCGCGGCGCTGGCAGCGCTGAGCCGTGCCGCGCACTTGTGCCTGATGCGTTGTCATGAAGGTCAGGCCCTCGACCTTACTCTTCGCATCGGCGAGCTCAAACGGCATGAGGTGCCAGCAGTCGCCCATACCACGAGCTTGCTCAAGACGGGTGCGTTGATGGGATTGGCCGCCCGCTTGGGCGCGAGCGTGGCCCACGCTCCAAACGAGCGAGTCCAAGCCCTGGTGCAATTCGGCGAACGCGCCGGAGTTGGGCTGCAGATGCTCGATGATCTCGGCTCCTTCGCCTCGCCGGCACGCGAGCACAAAGCGCTCGAAGACTTGGTCGGACAACGTGTCAGTTGGGTCTGGGCTTGGGCAAGCGAAGTGCTCGACGAGGTCAGCTTCAAGCAACTGGCGCGTCAGGTGTCACGCGCCGAGAACCTCGAACACGTGCGCGCGCGCTTGAGCGAAGTCGTGGAGTCCTTAGGCCGCGTGCGCGTGCACGCAGCGCTGTCGCAAGCACTTTCAGAGCTCGAAGGTCACGTCGGCAATACGCCCGCGTTGCAGGCCTTGGCAAGCGAGATGAGCCGATTGGAGAAAAGCTATGGATAGTCAGAATAGCGTGCGGCGCGCGGCCGTGGTGGGTAGTGGTTTTGGTGGCCTGGCAGCCGCGATTCGTCTGCAACATGCCGGCTTTCAAACGGTGATCTTCGAAGCGCGCGACAAGCCCGGTGGCCGCGCCTACGTCTACGAAGATAAGGGCTTTACCTTCGATGGTGGGCCCACCGTGATTACTGCACCCCATTGCATCGAGGAGCTGTTCACGTTGGCTGGCCGCAACATGGACGACTACGTCAAGCTCGTACCAGTCGCGCCCTTCTATCGGCTGGCATGGTCCGATGGGGACAGCTTCGATTACGTGAGCGACACCGAACAGATGGTGGCGCAGATTGCAGCGCGCAACCCTGACGACGCCGCTGGCTATCGACGTTTCGTGGATTACTCCAAGCGCGTGTTCGACGTTGGTTACGTCGATCTGGTCGCCCAGCCGTTCTTACGGTTCTCGGACATGGTCAAGGTCGCGCCCGAGCTCATGCGCTTGCGCGCGGACCGCTCCGTTTACGCAACCGTCGCGCGCTTCATCAAAGATGAGCACGTGCGCCAGGCCTTGAGTTTCCACTCGCTCTTGATCGGCGGTAACCCCTTTGACACCAGCAGCATCTATACCCTAATCCATTACCTCGAAAAGAAGTGGGGGGTGTTCTTCCCCATCGGTGGCACAGGCGCGTTGGTGCGCGCCTTGGTGCAGCTGTTCGAGGAATTGGGTGGGGAAGTCCGCCTGTCCAATCCCGTGCGTTCAATCGAGCTCGACTCGCGCGGCGCGCGCAGCTCGCATCTTTTGACGCCTACTACGGGCGCGGGCGAACGCTTTGACCTGGTGGTGTCAAACGCTGATCTTCACCACACCTACGCCGACCTCTTCAAGAGCTCGCGCCCCGCTCAACGCACGGCCAAGAAGCTCGAGCGCATGGATTGGTCCATGAGCCTGTTCGTCTTGTACTTCGGCACCGATCGGACCTACCGCGAAGAGGTGGTGCATCACACCGTGATCTTTGGGCCACGCTACGAAGAGCTGCTGCGCGACATCTTCAAGGGTCACAAGCTGCCCGAAGACTTCAGTTTATACCTGCACGCGCCCACGGTGACCGACCCGAGTCTGGCACCTGAGGGTTGTGAAGCCTTCTATGTGCTGTCACCCGTGCCGCACTTGGGCAATGCCGACATCGATTGGGAAAAGGTAGGCCCCATCTACGCCGAGCGCATCTTGGCCTATCTCGAACGCTGGCTACCCGACCTGCGCAAACACGTGGTGACCAAGCAATGGCTGACCCCCAAGGGGTTCGAAACAGACTTACGGTCTTACCATGGCTCGGCGTTTTCGTGCGCACCCAAACTGACCCAAAGTGCCTGGTTTAGGCCGCACAATCGCGATCCCGACATAGAAGGTTTATACATCGTGGGCGCTGGCACCCATCCTGGTGCCGGACTGCCTGGTGTCATCAACTCCGCCAAGGCAACCGCCCAGGTGATTCTGAAGGACTTCGCGTGATGAAGACGTTCGCCATGCCAATTGAGCCAAGTGCGCCAAGTGCGCCAAGTGAGCCAAGTGAAACGCAAGAGGAAGTGTTGCGCGAGTGCTTACGCATTCTCGAGCACAACTCCAAGAGCTTCGCACTCGCCGCCCGACTGCTTTCGCCCGCGTCGCGCGGTAGCGCAGCAGCCGTGTACGCTTTCTGCAGACGCGTGGACGATGCCATCGACGATGCGCCGCCTACGACGCAACCGATGGCACTCTTACAACTCCAACAGGAGCTCAATCGCTTGTACGAAGGTCAGCCCTTCCAGGAGCCTGCGCTGCGCGCTTTTCAGGCCGTGATCGTCCAATGCAAGCTGCCGCGTCGCTACCCGAGCGAGCTCATCGACGGCATGGCGATGGATGTCTTGGGCACGCGCTACGACACGCTCGAGGAGCTGCTGCTTTACTGTCATCGCGTGGCCGGGGTGGTGGGCTTGATGATGTGCCACGTGTTCGGCCTCCGGGACGACGCGGCCTTGGTCAACGCTGCACACCTCGGGATTGCCATGCAACTGACCAACATCTGTCGCGATGTGCAAGAAGACTGGCAACTCGGGCGGCTGTACTTACCGCGTCAGATGCTGAGCGCAGCAGGGGCGCCCACGTTACCACGTCAGATCTCAGGTCCCTTCCCAACGGATGCTGACACGTTGCGCGCGATGCAGGAGGTGACGCGCAAGTTGTTGGCAGAAGCCGATCGCTACTACGCCTCCGCGGAATGCGGCATCGACGCCTTACCTTTTCGCGCGGGCCTGGCGGTGCG
>JBKJIA010000426.1:0-16175 GCA_046598735.1 Polyangiales bacterium | reverse complement strand
AAGCGCCCAACGCCGGTCCAAACGACTGGACTGGCCGCGAAATCGCGGGTCGCTATCGCGTGCTCGATCGCATCGGCGAAGGTGGCATGGGCGTGGTCTACGTGGCCGAGCACATGCAGCTGATGCGTAAGGTCGCCTTCAAGGTGATCCATCCCGAGCTCGCCGCGAACGCAGACTTACTGTTGCGCTTTCGACGCGAAGCACTCGCCACGGGCCAACTCGATCATCCGCACATCGCATCGGCTATCGACTTCGATCAACTCCCTGATGGCATGGCGTTCATGGTCATGCCGTGGGTGCGCGGGCATAGCTTGCAAGCCGAGATCGACGATCACGGTAAGGTCGATCTCAAGCGCGCCTGTCTGCTCGGTGCACAAATCGCCGATGCGCTGAGCGCTGCGCACGCCGTCGGCATCGTGCACCGCGATCTCAAGCCCGACAACGTGCTACTCGAAACGCGCACGGATGGCAGCGAAGCATGCAAGGTGCTCGATTTCGGTGTCGCCAGCCTGACGGGCCGCGCCGAGCGCATCAGCGTGGAGACGTCGAAACCACTTACGCAAGCAGGTACGATCCTGGGCACGCCTGGCTATATGTCGCCCGAACAAGCGACCGCGGGCGAAATCGATCATCGCACCGACTTATACGCGCTCGGCGTGATGCTGTGGGAGCTGTGCCGCGGCGAGCGTCTGTTCGATGGCGATGACGTGACCGCGATCTTTGCGAAGCAGTTCAATTCCATCCCGCCTGCGCTCGAGCTTGGCGTGTCGCCCGCCGCTACGGCGCTCAGCCAGCTCGTGTCGCGCTTACTCGCGTGGAACAAACAAGAACGCCCTGCCTCCGCAGCCGAAGTGCGCGACACACTCAGACAGATCTCAGCGTTGTCGCAGCAAGCGCCTGTCGGTGAACCCAATGCGGTTTCGAAGCGCACGGGGCCCATCGCCATCGGCATAATTCTCGTGCTCGGCATGGTAGGCGCACTGTTCGGTGACGACGGAGAGCCCGTGACTCCCCCTGCACCCGTGGTGTCAGCCGCTCCTCACGCGGAGCCGGCGGGCAAGACTAAGAAGTCAACCAAGTTGACAGAGGGCAAACGCGTGGAGCCGGTCGCGCCGCCCGCCGCGGCCGCCGAACTGCGCGTGGCACAAGACGACGTAATCAACGCCAACGGTAAGGAGGTGCGCCGTGACGCGGCGCGCATGATCCGTCGCAGCCCGGGCCAAACGCCCCGCTTTGCGGAGCTTGCCGCCGAGCTCGAGCTCGCTGCGCGCTGCCCCGAAAAGAAAGACTTGCTGGCAGAGATTCGTACCTTGGGCGATCCGCGCGTTGTGCCAGCACTCGAACGCATGGCGGAGAGCCCGCGACGCGGCTGCGGCATGTTGCGCTTGAGTGATTGCTTCAGTTGCTTGCGACGCGAGCTCGATCAAACGATCGAAGCACTCGGCACCACGGGCCCGCAGCCTTGACGCCAGTTGCCGACCTACAAACCTTACGGGGAGAGTGTGCAGATGCCGTTGCCGTTTTCGTGCGCCCATCAAACCGTGGCCCAACGTGCTGAGCTCGGCCTGCCGCTGCGGCTAGTGATCTGCTGGTTGGCACTGGGCCTTACCATGTTGGGCAGCCTCGCATGCGGCAACTCGTCGGCAGGCAAGAGTAAGGTTGAAGCGGATGGGAGCCCCGCAGCAGACGCTGGCCGAGATGGCGCAACAGGCGGCTGCCTCCCGTTCAAGCCAGCGGCCGACTGCGTTACCCCCACGGACTTCACCTTACCGAGTGAGCTGCGCTGCACGGGCCTGTACGGTGATTGGGAAAAGCGCGCGCTAGCTTGCGGCATCCAGGAATACGAGCCCGTCCATCCGCTATGGAGCGATGGCTCGGTCAAGCGTCGCTTCGTCAGCTTGCCGGCCAATAGTAAGGTCGACGTCAGCAAGCCCGACGCCTTCGAGTTCCCCATCGGCACGCAGTTCTGGAAAGAGTTCACCATCCAGGACGGCCAGGGCGGCAGCCGCCTCGCGGAAACGCGGCTATTGCGCAAAGCGACCGCAGACGATTGGGTCTACACATCCTATGTTTGGAATGAAGATGGCAGCGCCGCCACGCAGCAAAACGACGGCGTGCGCGATCTGTTCGGCCTGAGCTACGACGTACCCACGCGCGATCAGTGCGCCGAATGTCACCAAGGCCGTAGCGATTTCGTGCTCGGCTGGGACGTATTGATGCTCGGTCCCGGCGCCAAAGGCGTCACGCTCGCGACGCTCACAGCCGAAAACAGCATCACGGGCACGCTGCCGAGCCCGATCTTGAGCATCCCGGGCAACGCGGTCGAGCAGGCTGCGCTCGGCTATCTACACGCCAACTGCGGCGTGAGCTGTCACAACCGCAACGACGACGCCAAAGGTAAGATCTCGGGTCTATTCTTGCGCCTGGATGCCGGCACGCTCGGCAGCGTGCAGTCCACGGATGCGTTCGTTTCGGGCATGAACAAGCCGCCCAATCAAAACTTGCCCACAGCCATTACGAACCCAGCGAGCGGTGTGTACGTGGACATTCGTCCGCTCGATCTCGAGCGCAGTCTGCTGCTGGCGCGCATGAAGATTCGTGCGGACGGTCAGATGCCGCAGATCGCCACGCGCGTGGTCGATCAAACCGGCGTCGACGCGGTCACGGCGTGGGTCATGGGCATGACCGAGGCGGCGGGTTACCCCAAGCCCGTCTCACCGTAAGGTCAATGGCAGACCTGAGCGTTTGCAGACAGGACGCTCGCGCGCTCAGCGGTCATCCAAGCGACGCAACAAAGCGTCATAGTTGACCCGACAACGCTGAGCCTTGCCGCCCACAGTGCCCATGTAGCTGCGGGAGCCTGTGCCCTTGAAACGGTCGCGCTCCCACTTGGCTTCGAAGTGCGACTCGGGTGCGTCGGTGGCGTTGCTCACGCGCGACTCGCCCAGCACTTCCTTGTTGGTCGCGACTTGTAGCGTCCAGGTCTTGAAGTAACTGGTGTTGACGAGCTCCATCGTCATTTTGGTGCTGCCGGGCACGCCATCGATAGCGGCCATGAAGCTGAGCACGTAGCCATCGGCCTCGGCATCCCCACAGGTGGAGTTGCGAATACGCGTTTGAAAGACGTACATGCCGGGCCCGAGCACTGTTTGCTTGCCGTCCGGCGGCGCCTCGGCGTTGACCGATGAGCGGCCCCCGACTGCGAGCGCGGTTCCGAACAAGGCCGCGATCACTAAGAATCCCACGCTGATGCTGTGTTTCACGTTGCCCCCTGCCGACACGAATGATTCTGCATGAGCGTGATGTGCACCGCAATTGTGAGCAATCGGAGCCCATGTGAACCGTGCTCTGCCTCATGCCTGCTCGAGCAAGCAGGCTGAGTGCAGCTAAGCTACGGCCGTGAACGACGCCGCACTCAAGACTGACGCGCAGACCCCCGAGACCACCTACCGCACGCATCGACGATTCGATCGCGCCGCGCGCTTGTTCACCGAGCCTGGTCTCGCACGCTTGATGAATGCACGTGTGCTCGTGTTCGGCCTGGGAGGCGTGGGCTCGTTCGCGGCGGAAGCCTTGGCGCGCTCCGCAGTCGGCCACCTTACGTTGATCGATTTCGACGACGTGTGCGTGACCAACACCAACCGTCAACTTCATGCGCTCAAAGGCAACGTGGGCAAGCGTAAGGTCGAGGTGATGGCGGAACGACTGCGCTTGATTCATCCGAGCGGACAAGTAGAGCCCGTGGCCATGTTCTACAACGCCGAGAACAGCGCTGCGTTGTTGAACGGCGAGATCGACTACGTGGTCGACGCCATCGATAACATGACTGCCAAGGTGCATCTGATCGCGACCTGCCTGCGGCGCGGCATTCCGATCGTGTCTTCCATGGGGGCGGCGGCACGCATGGATCCCACCCGCATTCAGATCGCCGATCTGACGCAGACCCACACCGATCCGCTCGCGCGTCACGTGCGCAAGCTGTTGCGTCAACATCAAGGCATCGAAGTTGACGAAAAGAAACCGCTCGGCGTCACGGCGGTATTCAGCACCGAAGAGCCCATCGACCCTACGCCTGTGGGGTACGACAAAGGCGAAGGCTTTCGCTGCGTATGTCCGAGCGCCGACAACGGCCTGCACAGCTGTGAACGCAGAAGTCGCATCGAAGGCAGCGCTTCATTCGTGGTGGGCACGTTCGGTCTGACTTGCGCGAGTGTTGTCGTGCGCCACTTGACGGGTCGTTAGGCGACGCGTTCAGCCCCGTCGAGACCTGAGTGTTCGCCCGCGATGCCTAAGGTCGGCGCTCCCTAGCGGCGCATCGCATCGCGCTGCGCCGTGGTGACGTAGGTGCCGCGTGGGAAATGGCGATAGTAAGCTACCTTCAAGATCGGCGCGCCTTCGTCGTCGAATTCGCCCGTGGCTGAGCCGTAGACCTTGAGCAACGAGCCCATCCATACGCGATCTTTGCCGATCTTCTCTGCGTCGCTGAGCTTCAGATCGATGACGAAGCTGCCCATGCTGCGGTCGGTCACGGTGACGCGACAGCTGGCCTCGCTCTCGGTGCTGCACAAATGGCGCGGCTGATGGGTGCGCAGGGAGAGCAGCAAGCGCTGACGGCCATCGGCTAAGTCGCCATAGCTCATGACGATGCCAAACCAGCCAACCTCTGCCTTGGTAAAGCCATCGGGGTCGCGCTGCACGTCTTCGAACGCTACCTGCTGCTCGGTAGCTTGATAGTGATCGCGCTCGGCCTTGAGCGGCGAGTAATCGCGCGCGAAGTTGTACGGTCCCGAGCCGCCACAAGCGGCTAGACTCAGGAGCGCAAGAGTAAGTAGGGATAACGTGATGGAACTAGCGCGGGGGGGCATCGACACGTCCCGGCTTGTAACATAGAGTGCGCTGCGCGAAAGCCCTCAAAACACGCTGTTTCGGCTGCTCGAGAGCTTTGGCACCAGGTTTACGAAATTCGGCACGCTACAGCGCAAAAGCCGCCGCTCGCCACACGGAACTCGCCCACATGCCTTCATCCGCCAGGTCCGGTATTTCATTCGACGAACCCTTGATCTTCGAGCGCGGCTCAGCCGGTCGCTCGGGGGCCAGCATGCCAGCATCGGATGTGCCTGCGGTGGATCTTGCCGCCCTACTCGGCAACGCCTTCCGCGAAGAAGCGCCGCCTTTGCCGGAGGTCAGCGAGCCCGAGGCCTTTCGTCATTTCGTGCGTCTGAGTCAGCAGAACTTCGCCATCGACATCGGCATGTATCCGCTGGGCTCCTGCACGATGAAGTACAACCCCAAGGTCAACGAGTGGGCCGCGCGCCTGCCGGGCTTTGCGCGGCTGCATCCGTACACACCCGAGCCGATGATTCAGGGCGCACTTGAGCTCATGCACCGTTTGGAGCGCGGGCTTGCCGAAGTGTGCGGCATGGATCGCGTGTCGCTGCAGCCAGCCGCCGGTGCCCAAGGTGAGCTGACGGGTTTGATGATGATTCGCGCTCACCACAGCGCCCAAGGTCGCAGCCCCAAGAAGGTGTTGATCCCCGACACGGCGCACGGCACCAATCCGGCATCGTGCTCGTTGAACGGCTTCGAGTCGGTGTCTTTTCCGGGCAGCGCGGCGGGCATCGTGTCGGCCGAGCAGCTTGCGCCGTTCATCGATGACGACGTCGCCGCCGTGATGATTACCAACCCGAACACGGTCGGCTTGTTCGAGAGCGAGTTGCCCAAGATCGCGGCGATGATCCACGACAAGGGCGCGCTCGTGTACGGCGACGGCGCCAATCTCAACGCCTTGATGGGCCGCGCACGTCCCGGCGATTTGGGCATCGACGTCATGCAGTTCAATCTGCACAAGACGTTCACCACGCCCCACGGCGGCGGCGGACCGGGCTGCGGGCCAGTCGGCTTCAAGTCGATTTTGGCACCTTACGCTCCTACGCCCACGGTCGAGACGCGTGCCGACGGCAGCTTCTATCTCGACTATCAACGACCCAAAAGCATCGGCCGCGTGCGCACGTTCTACGGCAACTTCGGCATGATGGTGCGCGCCTACACGTACCTGCGCGAAATGGGCGCAGACGGCCTCAAGCAAGCGACCGATTTAGCGGTGCTCAACGCCAACTACCTGCGCGTACGGCTCGGCGATCTGTGGCACGTGGCTTACGATCGTTCGTGCATGCACGAAGTCGTGATCTCCGATCGCCACTTGCGCAGCACTGGCGTGAGCACGCTCGACATCGCCAAGCGTTTACTCGATTACGGCTTTCACCCGCCGACCGTGTACTTCCCGTTGGTGGTCAAGGGCGCCATGTTGATCGAGCCCACCGAAACCGAAACCAAACAGACTTTGGACGAGTTCGTGGACGCCATGGCCAGCATCAGCAAAGAGTCCGAAGAAGATCCCGAGATGGTCAAAGCGGCTCCGCATCTTACGCGCCTGCGTCGTCTCGACGAGACGCGCGCCGCACGCAAGCCCGTGCTGCGTTGGGAAAAGTCGAGCTGAGTATTCCAAGCGCCGTGCCGCACGCAGCGTGATCGAAGACGCCGCCTGACGCGTCAGGTATCTTCGGGTCGCTCGAACTCGCCTGTGTTGCGCAAGTGATGTGCCATGCGCTGGAAGGCGCCGCGCAAGTGCTCCTTGAGCAGGGCATCCTGTACGCACTCGTCAAGCGCCTTGACCATGCACAACATCCAGGCGTCGCTGGCCGCGTTGTCGATGGCGAACGGCATGTGCCGCATGCGCAGCCGCGGATGGCCGCGTCGCTCCACGTACAAGGGCGGGCCACCGAGCCAACCGCTCAAGAACTCGAACAGCTTTTCGCGTGAGCTGTTCAGCACGGTGGGATGCATGTCGCGGATGCTCTTGGCCTCGGGCAGCTCCGCCATCAACGTGTAGAAGCGGTCGACCAAGCTGCGCACCGCATGGGCGCCACCGATGCGATCGTAAGGTGTCTTGAGCTCGCTCATGATGCGGGCCCATCGCGCTCTTGGCTGTCTTGCCATTCCAGTCGTGCCGCGCGCAGGCTCGCGACCAACTTGGTCTCGGCCTGCGTGCGCTCGGCCAACACACACACGATCAACGCTTGCGCCGAGGTTTGGTCGCGGCCTACGAACGCGTCCAGCTCTGCTTCGAGATGGCCGAAGGCGGCTTCGATCAAACCCGAACGCGTGATCGGCGTGCGCAACAGCCCGCGATGAAGTGCCTTGAGCAGGCGCTTGAGCTCGTTGCTCGGAACGCGTGTGACACCGTTTATCGTACTACTCATGCCGCGACTAACCTCAGTTGCGCAGCAAGCGTAGCTGAGGCGTCAGATCAATCACGTTGTCGACGGGCGGGCTTGGAAAGAGGCTCAACACCGGTGGCTCTTGCGGCTCGTTGCGTAACTTCGCCCACAGGTCTGCGCTGCGGTCGACGCTGCGATCGATGAGCGGCGCTATCAACGTGGCCGCAGCCGACGACACGAGCGCCGTGCCCCAGCCGATAGGCCCAAGCGGCGTGCAGCCAAAGATGTGACTGAGGCCCGGCGTTTGGATGATCACCCCGAGCGCCAGCAGCGAGCCCACGCTGGTCCACACCACGGAGCGACTGGTGCCCCCTGAGGTGAGCGTCTGGCCGAGCTGACTGCCCACAAGCCCGATCAAGCCTACGGTGCGGGCGCGCGCACGCGTACCCGTCAGTCGACCCACCGTCCACGCACCGCCGGCACCGAGCGAGGTGGTGATGGCACGCGCGATAATCTTACGGTCTAGCGGCGAACCCAGCGAGGACTCCGGCCCGCGCAGCAACAAAGCGTCGAGCTCGCCCGGCCGAGGCGGACGCAGCGCTATCGCCATCGAAGGTGCGATGTCGGTAAGGAAATTGACCAATAGCAACTGCCGCGGATGGAGCGGTGGACGACCGGTTATGCCGCCTATCGCCACCGTGAAGGCGATCTCGCCTAAGTTGCCGCCCACCAAGATTGAGACAGCGTCGCGTACGGCGCTCCACATGGCGCGGCCCTCGAGCACCGCGTCGACCAAGGCATCGAGTCGCGCATCGGCCAGTACGATGTCGCAAGCGGCGCGTGCAGCGGGCGTGCAGTGCTTACCGACCGCAATGCCCACGTCTGCGATGCGCATGGCCGGTGCATCGTTGGCGCCATCGCCGACCATGCCTACCACGTGACCTGCGCGCTGGAGCGCACGCACTACGCGCACTTTTTGAGCCGGCGTCACGCGTGCGAAGACTGCCGTGTGCGCGACTTGCGCCTCGAGCTCCGCTTCGGTCAGCAGCGCGATCTGACTGCCGGTGAGCACGCCGCGCGTGCCGAGCAACGAGACCTCGCGGGCCACCGTTTCGGCGGTGCTGGGATGATCGCCGGTGATCATGATCACGCGCACGCCGGCACGCGCCAGGCCGAGCACCGAGGCGGCACTGCTCGGGCGCAACGGATCGCGGAATGCCACGAAGCCGCGCAAACACAGCCCTTGTGGATCGGCCACGATGCCGTCCCTGACCTCGACAGAAGCCGCTTCTTCGTCCGTCAAGATGCGCTCGGCGACAGCCACCACACGCAGGCCGCGCTTAGCGAAACGGATGATCTCGGCATCGATGCGCGCTTTGACGGCGGGCAACGGCCAACGCTCGGTGCCGATCCACGCCTCAGTGGCGCGCGCCAAGATCTGCTCAGGAGCACCCTTCACACACAGTAAGGTCCGTGCGCCCGTGCGCCCGAGCACCGAAGCAAAACCACGGCTTGATTCGAACGAGCGTGCTGCGATGGCTTCGAATGGCAGCTCGCGCGCGCCAGCTGGTAGCGCATGGGCCACGCGCATGATGGCGGCATCCATCGGGTCCACGATGAGGCTAAGATCGCCCGCCACAGCTTGCGCTGCCACACGCAGTACGTCACGGCGTGGACCTTTGACTTGGTCCGCGGCCTCGGCGCTTTCGCCGTCGTGGACGAACGACAGCTCGATGCGGCCTTCAGTCAAGGTACCTGTCTTGTCCAAACACAGGATGTCCACGCGCCCGAGCGCCTCGATCGCGCGCGGATTCTTGACGAGGGCTCCCTTGCGCGACAAACGCTCCGCCGCCGAGAGCTGGGCTGCGGTGGCAAGCACCGGCAAACCCTCAGGTACGGCCGCGACCGCCAGGCCTACTCCGGTGCTCACGAGATCATCCATGCGCCTGCCGCGCAACATACCCGCGGTCACGAGCGCTGCGCCCGCGGCAAATGCAACCGGCCCAGTCAGACGCATCAGCTCGCGCAAGCGTGCTTCGACGCCGCCGCGCGCTTCATCCGGCGTCTCCACGTTACCGCGCTGCGCGAGCGTGTCCGCGCCCGTCGCGACTACGACTGCGGTCGCACGACCGGCCGCGATGCTCGTGCCCGCGTACAACATCGACGTGACGTCTGCGGCGTGATCTGCAAACGAAGGCGCGCTGCTCTTGAGCACCGGCAGCGATTCGCCCGTCAGTGTCGACGTGTCGACCTCGAGGGATTCCGCCTCGAGAATGCGGCAATCCGCAGGCACAACGTCGCCCTGGTTGAGCAACACGATATCGCCGCGACAAAGCGCGCTCTCGCCCACGGATATCACGCGACCTTCACGTCGCACGTGCGCGCGCGTTTCGGCGGTGGAGATCAATGCGCTCAGCGCGCGCTCGGTGCGAAAGCGCTGTACGCCGCCGATCAAGGCATTGATACCGCCGACGCCTGCCACGATGCTCGCGTCTGCTTTTGAGCCGACCATGGCCGAAATACCCGCGCCCAGCGCTAGCAACGGCGACAGCGGATTCATGAGCTCGCTCTTCACGGCCAAGGCAAGCTCACGCACGGCAGACGATTTGACTGCGCGCGGCGAGCCACCAGCGGTATCGATCTCGCGCAGTCCGTCGCGGGTGGAGCCCAAGCGCGCAAGCACGCCTTCCGCTTCGAGCGCGTGCCAGGGCGTAGGATCGCTGAGCTTGCGTGCCTGATGCTCGACCGATGCGCTACGGCGCACGGCATTGAGCATGGCGACCAAGCTCGCGCTGTTCACGACGAACATGGCGCGCCGTCCCGCAAGCCCCGTACGCCCACCGGCGGCAGCCAACGTACCGAGAGCCGCAGCGCCCATGCTCAGACGCATACTTTGGTGCGAGACGGAACGGGCTACGGCACATGCCTCGATGGCTGTTTCGATGCTGCGACTGTCATCCGGCGAAATCAAATGCGCGCCCCATGGCGCAGGCGCACCCGACACGTGAATGCCGATGCTCACGTCGGCTGCGGCGTGACCGGGCGAAGCACCGCGCGCTACGAACAGTACCGTCTGACCTTCGATCTGCAGACGACGGATGCCATCGACGAGACCGCGCGTCAGCGGGATCACATCATCAGGATGCAAGCCTTCGGTAGCTCCGATGTCATCGCTCGCGAGCACAATGCGCAAGCTCGCGCGCCGCGCCGCCGACAACAGCTCCGACACGCCGGGCTGGGGCGAGATCGAAACCTCGAACAACGCGACCACTTCGCTATCGCGCGACAGAGCGAGCACCAACGCGCCTCGTTCGGCACGCTCGCGCACTTCCACGTCGAGCTTACTATCGAGGGCTTCGGTCAACAGACGCGGCGGCGACAGCGTGTAGCGTCCCGCGCTTTGCACGCGCAGCGGACGCTCGGGCGCGAACAGGGCACGCGCCTCGCTCAGCGCTTGCTCGCTCGTCAGGCCACCGCGCACAGCAAAGGCCGTTTGCACCGTAAAGTGCTCGCGCGACAACAGACTCACCGGTAAGACCAAACAGTCCACACGATCGAGCCTGCGCAAGGCCGCCGGTGCGAGCACGAGCGTGCCCTGTTTGGCGAGCAAACGACTGAGCTCCGAGGCGAACAGCTCGCGGCCCAACAACATCGGCTGGGGCAGCGCGGCCAGACCTGACGCTATCGCGCGCGATGGACTGCGCGTGGTGATGAGACTCAGACCGAACGTGCCGGCTGCGATCATCCACGCGCGATCCGCGTAGCGTTCCATAGGTCCACGGGGCAACGGTGCGGGTCGCGGCAATCCGAGCTCGGTGTCGGCAGGCTCAGGGTCGTGACGCGTCAGGTCCTCAGACCAATGCAACCACAGCGCGCGCTGCTCGCGGATTTCACGCAGGCTCACCACGTTCGCACTCAGAGACACGAGCGAGCCGAGCGGACGCTGCGCCACCGCTTGCGTAAACGCCTCCGCGAGATTGAGCACAAAATCGGCTCGGGCCTTACCGAGTCGCTGGTCGAGCGGAGCCCGCAAGCGCGGGGTATTCGCAACCACGAACACGGCCGCGTGCAGATTGTTGCCAAGCCTACGCGGGAAGAGCGGCACCAAGCGCAGGCCCAGCCCGAGCAGCAAAGACGCCGCATCGGCCACGGTCTCGATGGTGCGTTCGCGTTCGAGCTCGAGATCGTCGGGCAAATTACGCTCGGTCTCGTGACTTGCGATCTGCGCCACATGCAACAGACCAGATTCGACTTCAGCCAGGAGTGCGCTGAGCTCACTCGGCTCGGGCATGTCGCCCTTCACCACGAACACCGCGCGGCGCGTAAACGGCTCCACGGTGACGTCGCGAATCCAAGGGACGTCTAGGCTGCGTTCCTCTAATGCGCGGGTAAAGCGCGGCAAGTCGATGTGCGAGATGCCGCGGATCTCCACGTACACTCGATTGCCCACACGGCTCAGGCCGCGCTCTCGCTCCGAAAACATGCGATCTTGAAGGTCGCGAAGCAGATCAAGCAGCCCCATTCCATGACTCTGGCACGAACGGATCCAGCCGCCAAATGTTGAAAACAGACTACTGCTTGCCGCTGCGGGGTCACTGACTACAACCTGCGCCAAGACGGCACGCCAAAGCACGGGTGCCCCACTTTTAAACCCTCAGGGAGCACAGTATGCGCGTGGCCAGCGTCGAGGATTTTACCAAACTCGTCTCCGAGATCGAAGCAGGCGTTGGCTATCGACGCCCCGCAGCCTACGCCGTGGGCCTCGCCACGTTTGCCATTTCCGATCTCGATGCGCCCCACGTGATCGGCGCCCAAGCGGCCGTGTTGGACACCTGGTTTCCAGCGCCCAATTGCGACGAAAATTTCGGTACGGCCGCGATCTTGGCGAGCCTCGTGGGCCACAAGCAAGGCAGTCACAGCTACCGGCTGACCAGCACTCAACTCGAACAAGCCTTGGCCGCATTCAAGCCGTTCGAAGGGGATGGTAAGGCCCACCCCAACCTGAGCGCGCTCAAACAACTGCGCGCCATGCTCGTGCGTGGCGATCGAGAGCTCAGCGCTTACGCACGCGACGAATCCAGCCTCGATCGCGTGTTGCCGCGCGCCGTAGTGGTCACGTTCATTCACGATCTCAAAGAGAAGCCCACAGACGCCCACGACGCGTACTTACGTTTGCATTTGCTCTCGAACCGTAAGGTCAAGCCCCACGCTCAAAACCTCGACGGCCTGTTTGGCTTGTTGAGCAATGTCGTGTGGACGAACGTGGGCGCGTACAGTCCGGATGGCTTCGAGCGCGTGCGCGGTCTGCTCAAGAGTCAGGGCGTGGCTGTGCAGGTGCACTCCATCGACAAGTTCCCGCGCATGACGGACTACGTCGTGCCGACGGGCGTGCGCATCGCCGATGCCGATCGCGTGCGACTGGGCGCGTACTTGGGCGAAGGCAGCACGGTCATGCATGAGGGCTTCGTCAATTTCAACGCCGGCACACTCGGCAAATCCATGGTCGAAGGCCGCATCAGCGCGGGCGTCACGGTCGACGATGGCAGCGATGTGGGCGGCGGCGCCTCGATCATGGGCACGCTGAGCGGCGGCGGCAGCATGGTGATTTCACTCGGCAAAAGCTGCCTTTTGGGCGCCAACTCCGGCTGCGGTATTCCGCTTGGCAATGGCTGCACGATCGAAGCCGGTCTGTACATCACGGCGGGCACCAAGCTGCAATTGCCCGATGGCCGCGTGGTCAAAGCACGCGAGCTTGCGGGCCACGATGACTTGCTGTTCCGTCGCAACAGTCTGAGCGGCGCCGTAGAGGTGGTGCACAAGAAGAACGAAACCGTGCTCAACGCCGAGCTGCACAAGAACTGACGCGCACGATTCGCTTGAGCTAGGCGTGGTGGCTGCGCTCAGTCGCGCACGCCGAGCAGCACACCGCGTTGCACCGCAAGCGTAAGGTCGGTGGCGAGCTCCTCGAGCAAACCTTCGTCGACCGTGCGCTCTTGTTCGCTGGCCACGGCGCGCACGGCATCCGCCACCGAGCCCTGACCTCGCTCGAAGCGCGCCACTAGCCCTGCCAAGAACGGTGACACCGCCCACCAGCGCACTTCGTTGTGCGGCGGTCGATACACGAGCAAAGCAAAGCGGTCGCCGCTGGGCGCCACATCCAAATCGCAAAAAGGTAAGGCCTCTCGAGCGAGCGACAGCTGTCTGAGCACCGGATTCAATACCGCCGTGCCTTCGAAATCGAGCTCGCGCACGCAGGCTTGCCCGAGCACGGGGTAACGCGCGGGAGCATACGCAACTTCCCACTTGGCAAGCTCGAACGCGAACACGTCCGGCGCGTGCGCGGGCGCTGTCTGCAACACGGTTAGATCCGTTTGCGCAAAGCGTCCGAAGGCGGCGGTCACTTCGCGGATAAGCGGGCTCTTGGCGCCCGATTGCGCGAGAAAGCGCGCAAAACTCTGGGCGAAAGCTTGCTCACCCACGACCTCGCGCGCGCGCTTGAACGCAATCTCGGCCATGCCCTCCAAGCGGCTGCGCACCATGTGCCGGTAGGTTTGCCAACGCGCGTCGTCGCCAAGCCGCGCCAAATCTTGTGGGCTCGGGCTCAGGTCGAAGCTCACGCGCATCACCGCACGTTGATAGTCGAGCAAGTTCACGGGTGCGCCTCCTCTAAGCGTGGGATCGACAAAACACGGCGATAGATTTCGTCAAGGCGCTTGACTTCAGCCGCAAGCTCGGCGAACGCGGGATAGTTGTCATCGCGCTCGAGCAACACGCCGATCGGCCGTTTGAGCTTTTGCATCGTGTATTCGAACAGCGCGAACGTGCCCTCGCACACGGGTTCGGCATGGGTATCGATACGAAAGCCATCGGCGCGCACGTAGTGTCCGGCGATGTGAAGCTGCGCGACGCGCGAAAGCGGCATGCGGTCGATGAAACCACGGGCATCGAAGCCGCGATTATGCGCGTTGACGAACACGTTATTGACGTCGAGCAAGAGCTTGCAATCCGCGCGTTCGAGTACCTCGTTCAGATGATCGGCTTCGTCCATCACGCTGCCCGGCGGCGTGGTGTAAAAGCTGATGTGCTCGACTGCGATCGCGATGCCCAGCGCGTCTTGCGCCTCGTGAATCCGATCGACGGCCACAGCCACCGACTCCTTGTTCAACGGCAGCGGCAATAGATCGTGTGCGTACACCCCGTCGACGCCGCCAAAACACAAATGATCGCTGTGCCACGTCGCACCCAGCTCTTCGAGCATGTGACGCAAGGCCCTCAGGTATTCGCGATCGAACGGTTCGAGCGACCCGAACCCCATGCTCAAACCGTGCGTGACGATCGGATAGCGCGAGCGCGCATCGGCCAGCAAGGCTTCGTAGCGACCGCCTCGCCACAGGTAATTTTCGGGATGGATCTCGAGCCACGCAAGCTCCGCGGGCGCCTCCGATAGCGTCGCGGCCGCCATGGGGTGTCGCAAACCGAGTCCGATGCCATGAGCCATGGGTTGTGCCTACCTCCGGACGCCAAGGTGCGCCAGATCTCGCTTTGCCCGTACTTGCCGCGCGCGTACGCCTTAAATGCAACGAGCGCCGCGACCGATGCCGCGACGCCCGACGCTTCGATCAAACGCGAAAAGGCAGCTGCAACCAGCTTCCCGCTCCCGCCGATCGATCAGCCCATCACTTCTTGCCGCCGCAGGAGCCGCCGCCGCAGGAAGACTCGCCGCCGCCTTCAGCAGGTGCTGCGCCTTCAGCAGGTGCGCCTTCAGCAGGTGCGCCTTCGGCCTTGTTCGCGCCGCAGGAGCCGCCGCCACAGGAAGACTCTGCTCCGGCAGCCTGTTCGCCGGCCTCGGGTGCGTCAGGGGCCTTCTTTGCACAGCCGCCGACCATGCTCAGGCCGAGCGTTGCAGCGGCCATCGTCAAAACCTTTGCACGCAACTTGGAATCCATGGATGCCTCACTCTCAGGATGATCTGACTGTCCACGTACGAGCTCGCACGTATAGGGCGCAACATCAGGTGCCCCCCGACAGCCGCGTGCAACGTAGCAAAGCCTTCCCCGTTTTGAAAACAAAGAAAGTGCCCTGGCCCGCGGCAACGCCTGCACGCTGCCATTCGCGCGAGCGTTGCGTTTCGTTACAGGCTTTGTTTTGGCGAGCCCATTCGGACTAAGCGCCCGCACGCAGCCAGCCTACTTGCCCCACTCGGCGACAGGCTTCTGGCAGTCTTCCCGGGTGATGCTCGCGGTGAGAGGGCAAAGCGGCGAGCCGCTATCACCCTTCTTGAAATGCAGCACCACATCGCGCAGCGGGTCGAGGGGCAAGTAAGACTTGATCTGCCCGATCGGGTCGAAGGTCTTGTTGCCTATGATGTAGCCGGCGCACAGCTTGTCTGCGCTGAGTTTCACGCTCATCTCGATGCCGTCCATCGACAGCACCATCATCGTAAAATCGTAGCCGACTCCCCACAACGGCAGCTGAAAATAACGCCCTTGGGGCCGATATTGCATCGTGTAGCTGAGGGTGCCGTCTTCGCTGAGCGTACCGGGGACGATATGGGGATTCCATTCGCCCTTTTGGTTCCACATCTTGCCGCCAAGCTCGAACGGGCCCTCGGCAAAGGCAAAGCTGCCGTCCAGGTTCTGCAGACCGAGTCCCGACGTGATCGTGATCGGCCCGGGTTGATCGCTGCTCATCTGCATGATCCAGTTGTAGCGATCGTCCTCGATGGCGGTCTTGTTCGTGCTCGAAACGGACGATAGACCGAACACCGGCGGATCCCGTAGTGCGATGCCCGTCAGCATGAACGCGGGCATGCCGCCCTGCTTGTCCACGCGCTCACAACAATGCGCGCCGTCTTTCTTGCCTGCGGGCGTAATGCTGTTGGGAGGACAAGAATCGCTATCGCTGCGCATAGGGGCCGGCGGCCTGCCGCGCTTGGCGCTTGCGTCGATCTTGACCGCA
>JBKJIA010000374.1:0-3852 GCA_046598735.1 Polyangiales bacterium | reverse complement strand
TCCCAGGGCCAGCGGAGCTGGCACCGTGTTGCCGCTCGCGAGCGCAGCCATGCTGACGCCTACGGTGTACGCGCCGGTGTAGTTCACGGCCAGCGAGTTGCTGCCCTTGAAGCGGCTCACGACAACGTAGTAAGTAGTGGAAGGCGTGGTCGTGAAGCTACCCGTGCCGGGCGTGCCGTTCAGCCCGATGGTGCACGCGATCTTGGTGCCCGCTGCCGTGAGGCTGGAGTCCGAGAAGACCTGAAAAATGGGATAGGACTCCTTGCCGTTCGTGTTGCTTGTGGTGCCCGACGCGTTGAGCGTGATCGTGGCGGTCGTGGCGGCCGACGCCGTGAACGTGTACACGTTGTCACGCGACGATGTGCTGTTGGCCGCAAGCGGAACGCAAGCCGCGGCGCCCGCGGTGAACTTGTTGGGGTAGTCGACGGCGGCCGAGAGCGTCGTGCTGGTCGAGGTGATTTGATCGCCGCCACCCAGCGTACCGAAGGGGAACGCAGTCGCGACGGTGTCGCCGCTATTCGCGCCAAAACTGGGAGTGAGCGTGGCCGCTGCCAAGCTGAACGTCTGGCTGCTCGACGAGCCGGCCGCCAGGTTGAAGGAGCTACCGACTGACGAAGGAGCCGAGAGGTTGAACGACTGGCTCGACGACGAGCTGGCCGCCAGGTCGAATGTCGCCGCCGCCGACGAGCCGCCCGCGAGGCTAAACGATGCATTTGATGAAGTGCTGCCGGGCAGCGTGAACGACGTGCTTGAGCTCGACACCGTGGGCAGCGAGAGTGACGCGCTCGAGGTGCTGACGGTGGGGAGGGCGAACGAGGTGCTCGAGCTCGACACCGTGGGCAGCGTGAACGATGTGCTCATGCTCGAGGTCTCACCGGCGACCAGCGACGTGAACGTGCCCGCGTTGGCCACCGAGGAGATGAGCGGTTCGGTCACCGAGCTTGGCGCGGCGCCCCCCAGAGGCGGCACCCCGTTGGTGGCCGTCGGGTCGAACAGCACGAGGTGATGCTTGGCGCCGTCCTTACCCACGGCGCTGATCTTGAGATCGCGGGTACGCGTGGTGGTGAATTTGTAAACCACGTCTGGGGTCGACGTGAGCCACTGGTCTGTCACCTGATTGACGCCCGTTCCGAGACATGAGCTTTGGCCCGGGCTGGTCGGCAGCGGGCACAGGCTGACGTCGTTCGCCGTGCAGCGGTACCCATTGTAGTAGCTGGTCAGCAGAGCCGGGTTCTGCAAGGTGCTGCCGGCGCCTACGATGCTGCTCTTCACGTTGGCGTAGCGGTTGCTCGCGTTGATGGGCGTGAAGTCCCCCTGATCGATAGACCACGCGCTGGCGAAGTCGTCATAGCTGCCCGTCGCGGTGCTGGGGACCGCACCGGGTGGGCTCAGCTGGCGCACCGCCACCACGGTGTTGCTCTGCAGCTCAAGCTGCGGCTGACCACCCGAAGTGGAAAACGAGACGGTTGTGTTGCTCCTACTCACGCGGAAAGGAAACTCTATGTCCGGCCCATTGCCGTCGACGTTTGTGCACGCGTAGGTCGTGTTGGCCGGGGTCATGTCGGTGGCCGTGTTGAACACCGCCTTAGACGTGTACGAGGCGTTGTTGTTGGTGAGCGCGAAGCCATTGCACGAGCTGTCGTCGCTGCCGCAAGTACTCCCGGGACACTCTGCATCGCTCAAACAATCGGCCCCGACGTTGGTGCCACCCACGCACGCGCCCGCTCCCACGAAGCGGATCGCACGGTCGTTGATCGTCCCCACGTTGTAGCTTTCCGGCGGGTTGACACCCAGCTTCACGTCCGTCACGCCGTTGGGCTTGGCGATGAACAAAGCCATGTCCGTCTCGTAGGTCGCTCCGCTCCACAACTTCAGCGACATGTCCTGGGACAGCTGAAACTGGAAGACCGAGTTGGGTGCGATGTCAGATGCCTTGTTCAGCTGACCGCACTGCGATGTGCTCGCGTGCGTGAAGCACTCGAGTAGGTCGGCCGGAAAGCTACCCGTCTGCACTAGATTGCCCGTCAAGATGGCGTTGGTACCGGGCGTGATGGTTCCGATGTTATATGCAGAGCCGGCCGTCGCACCGCACAGGGATGCATCGAGGCAGCAGCCTGCGGGCGGTGCGGCACCCGTGCATGCCGTCGGGTCGGGATAGCTCGGATCGGGACAGCAGTAGCTGGTGACATTTTGTTGGATCAGGGTGGGCGGCGCAGTCAGGTCGGCCTTGATAATGCCCAGCATGGACGCAAAGCGAGAGCCCTCGCTCGACAGGTGAACATACGTCTGGCCGCCTGTGACCGTGGGATTGACCGCAAAGTAGTGAACCGCATCGTTGCCCGTGATTTGGGTCACGCCGCCACAACTGAAGAACGACGCGTCGACGTCGGCCGTCATGTTGCTCGTGTCGCCCGTGAACGTCAGCAAGTTGTCATGTACGCTGCCGATGGGGGCAGGAGTCGTCGTCAGCGTGGCCGGGTCCGTCTGCAAATCTGTGCGGTAGGCCGTGGGGAACTTCTCGAAGTCAGTGACCAAGGCTTGGCGCATTTCGATGTAACCCGGATAACTGCCGACGTGGACCTTGCCCGCGTGAAGAGCCTGCGGATAACGCGCGGGGTATGGGCTGCCGTTGGGAGCTGTCGGCATCGTGATGGAGTTGTTCTTCCAGTCGATCGTCGGGCCGTCGTACAGAGGTTTGCCAGTCACGAGCACGATGATGGGCGTGGTCGCAACGTTGGTGGCGTCCTTGGTCCGAAAGCACGGGTAGCCGAAGTTAGTTCCCGAGCAGGCGCCATCGCCCACCCCCGGGCGGTCGTAGCCGACGAACGCCTCTCTGCCGCTCGCCGCAGCATATAACCCCTGAATTTGCCCGTTGGGTCCCGTGGGGTCCGGGTCCGCGCGCAGCTTGAGGCGCCAGAGCTGACCCGAGACAGAGCTCGGCGTGGTGCTGATGGGGGCCAGGTGCTCGAACAAGAAATCGCCAAACGGATTGCTCGGGTCGCTTGTCGCACCTTCGACGTGATCCCAACCAAAGTTCACGCCGTTGACGGGGCCCTCGAACGGAATGTCGCGCGAGAAACCGAGCCCAAAGCCCGCGTTGTTGAGCACGCACTGCAAAGAACCGATGATGCCCTGGGTCTTCGTGGCGCAGGTGGTGAGCGCCGGGTCCGTGTCGTAGTAGAACGGGCCACCCGTGGTGAGACTGTTGGAGATGGCGTTGATGACCGTCGCCGAGGTCGTGGCCGTGTCGAACAGGAAGTAGAGGTCGACCGTGCGCGAGCTGAAACTCACGTTGAGGCTCGAGGCCGCGCTGCCGCCCGGTCCCAGCATCAGCGAGATACTCGGGAGGTCAGCCGTGAACGGTCGAACGGACGCGCAGGCGCTATCGCCCACGGCGCAGCTTGCCGATTCGAATTGATCGGGAAGCCCATCGCAGTTGTAGTCGTAGGGCCCCGTGGGGGTGCACGCTGCACAGAGTATCTTGCAGGTCGCGTTATCGACCACGGGCATGTTCGAGCCGGTGTTGACTACCGTCGAGGTGATGCTGATTCCACCGCTGGGCGGATACGAGAGATTCGGGTCGGGGGAGGCGGCTGGTTGCAGCGGATCGGTAATCCGATTGCACGCCGGGCTGCAGGGATCGCAAACCACGGAAGCGTCAGACGCGATCAGAGCGGCCGAAATCGAGCGCAAGCTCGTGCTCGCACTCCCCTCGACGTTATCGTCGGAGTCGGTAGCGGAGACATCGACTTCGAAAGTAGTGATGCCTTCGCACCCGGACCACTTACCGTCACGGCAATACCGTAAGCCCGCGTGGCAGAGCATCTTCTCCTCGTGAACGGGCCCGTGCTC
>JBKJIA010000286.1:0-5410 GCA_046598735.1 Polyangiales bacterium | reverse complement strand
CCGCCGATAGGTGGCAGGCAGAATTGGCTGGCAACGCGTCACGCGCCCAGACCGTCGTCAATGCCATGCCCGCGGGAAGTCTTAGTGCCTGGTTGCGTCTGACCGATCCCACCTCGTTCAATCCAGCGAGTCCGCTGAAGACGCGGGCTGTGCTCACCGACCTTACGGGTGGTTGGTATAACGAGGTGCTCGACTGGAGCTTGCCGGCCGCGTGGGAGCGCCGCTCGATGGTGACGACGCCGGCGACCAAATCGACCTCAGTGCAGATGTCGCACAAGGGTGCGTGGCCTGGCAGTGCGACGCAGTTTCCTGCGCTTCCCGCCGCAGATTACGCGGTTTGGGGGTGGCAACTCGAAGAAGGCGTGTTCCCCAGCAGCTACATTCCCACGCAGGAGTCGGCGGTCACCCGTAAGGTCGATCAAGTCGTCTTCGCAGCGAGTGATGTGCCGGCGTGGGTACGCACGGGCACTTGGCAGATCGACGTGATGCCGTTGTATTCGAGTGCGGAGATCGCGACCACGGATGAGTTCGTGCTCATGGCGTGGGAGGGTGGACAGCTCTCGCTCGCCAAGGATTCGACGGGTGGGCTCATCAAGATCGTGAGCGGCACGACGACTGCGAAGCGCACGATAGCGTGGACCCGGAATAAGAAGCTGACTCTTACGATCGATACGACAGCGAAAACGTTTCAGATGCTTGGGGCGACGACGGGCGATGGGTCGCAGTCTTACGGTTCGATTGCGATCGGCGGCACCGGGCGCGTGGGTATAGGCGCGCTGTTCGACGGAACGAAGCCTGCGTTTGCTCGCATTTCGGAGCTGCGGAAGGTGGCGAGCGCGACTGTGGCGTGCGTACCGGATGCGGATTGCCTGCCACAAGAGTGCTTCCCCAACAACTCTCAGTGCCCTGCTGGCACCGCCTGCCCAAGTCTCCCCAACGGTCTGACATTCGGCCAGGTAGGCACCCGCTACTTCTGCGTTCCGATGGAGACCTGCGTGCCGAGCTGTGTCGGAAAGAAATGCGGAGATGCGCCGGGTGATGGCTGCGGTGGGTCTTGCGACGGGTACTGTGGAGAAGGACAGGCCGGATGCACCGGTGATTCCCAGTGTGGCACCAACTCCTCTGGACCGCTTAGCTGCGTGCGGGGTGCCGGTGATCACGTCGGTCTCGCGGCATCTCTGAACGTTTGCTTGCCCCCGATCTGCTTCCCTCCCGCCGGCAACACACCCCCCAATTGCGGTACCGCGACGGCACCCTGCAAGGCTTGTCCGGTTTGCGTTCCCGACTGCAACGGAAAGCAGTGCGGCTCGGACGGCTGCGGCGGCTCGTGCGGCTCGTGCGCGGCAGGTGCCGAGTGCAACGGGGAGTCATTGTGTCTCAAGAACCCGATCTTCCCGCTCATCGCTGGTACGCCGCCCCTTCTCCCATTTGCTTCCGCTAGTGTCGGGGCCACTTCCGGCAATCTTGCGGTGGGCGATGATGGTGCCGCTACCTATACGATCCCCATCCAGGTCCCGCCGGGTCGCCAGGGACTGCAGCCGCATCTCGCACTCCAGTACAACAGCCTAGCTTACAAGAGCGAATCTTACGTTGGGATGGGATGGAGTCTGGCCGGCCTATCGTCTATAGCGCGCTGCAGCACGACCAAGATTCAGGACGGTGCAGTCTCACCCGTAACCTTCACTCTCAGCGATGCGGTCTGCCTCGACGGCGCGCGTCTCACTGTGGTGAAGCGGATTGGCCGCGCCGACGTCGAACTGCGGACAGAACTCGATTCCTTGATCCGTGTCATGGCCCATCTGGACCCGTCCGGAAAGTATCCTGAGAGCTTCGACGTCTACCTTCCTGACGGGACACGACGACTCTATGGCACCGGAGATGCTTCGGGTTGGGTGGACCGAACCACGAGCGGCGGCGGGGTGGCCTACCTATGGGCCTTGAAGGCTGAGGTAAACCCTCACGGACATTCCATCCTCTACAGATACGAAAGCGTTGAGCAACAGAAGGCTCCAGTTTCGCGAAACTGCAACGCGGACCCCAGCAATAATATTGGTTGCAACAATCAAGGACTCTACAGCTCGCTCTCGTATACCGCTGTACTTCGACCGAAAGCGATCTATTACGGCGGCGTCGGCTGCACCGGCAGTCTCGCCGCTTGCTTTCTGCGACCAGGCAACCACCTCAATATACAGTTTGACTACAAGAGTCTCGATGCAGGTCCAGGAAACGGCAGACCAAAGGTACTAACCGATATCACGACCCTAATCGGCAAGACCCGCGTCAAGCAGTACACCATCGACTACGGGTGGCATTCCCCTGGTCATCCTCGACCCAAGAGCCTGAAGGAATGCGAGAGAGCGGGTATATGTCTGCCTCCTACGCAGTTCGGGTACGAGGGACTTGATCTTTCGGTCGGAAGTCTCGGAGACACGGAAATAGTGCTCAGCGAAAACGGGCCGGGGATCCATGGCATGGTGCTGATTTCATACTGGCTCTTCTCCAACTCGGCCCATACCCTTGACGCCAACGGGGATGGACTGGGAGACATCCTCTTCAACCGAGCGACGCACGCGTGGCAAACGAGTCCGGACTACCGCCTGCTGACCAGCAAGGGCGACGGCACGATGCAAGAAGGCAGTAAGCTGCCTCTTCCGCATGCATGGTGGACGCTCCCGAACGTAGAGGGCGGCATCAATAACTTTGGCGAGATGCACCCTACCCAACTTTTGGATCGTCTGGTGTTTGGTGACTACACGGGCGATGGTCGGGACGATGTGCTGATGGAATTTGTTAGGCCCTCATCGAGTGGCGTAGTAGCCCGCTCGTTTCTAGGCCTGTTCGAGTCCACAGGGACCAGCTTCAAGGATCCCATTGAGTTCGACTATGATGGCGGCGACATCGACACCCGCAAGGACACTTGGACCTCCTACGATGCCGATGGCGATGGATGGGATGACGTTGTCATGTGCCTCCCCGACGCGAAAATCGTGCACGTCGTCTGGAATGACAAGGGAACGTTCAACGCTTCGTCGGATTTCGCGTTGAGCGACGCCGAGTGCGGACAAACGCTGGTTCTCGATGCGGACAATGACGGGATCGCGGAGCTCGTTTCAGTGCGCTCTGCTGGAGCGGGCAAGGGAAAGTATCTTTACGCGCTCGACGTCGTCACCCGCGCTCAATCCGCTTGGGTCAACACGTTCTTGGCGGTCTCAGGCAAGGAGGACTTCAAAGCGGTCGATCTCGATGGCGACGGGCGGACAGACATCCTTGCGAAGCTGGGGGATAAGGTTCGGTTCTGGCACCACCGCGCCTGGGGCTTCGAGAACGTCGCGCGCCCGCTTGACTGGGCGCAAGACACTGAAAACCATCCCAGCGCATTTAGCAATCGGCCGAAGCTGGCGTTCGCTTTCAGCAGCGCCGAGGATCTCAATAGCGACGGGAGTACCGAGCTATTCTATCCAAATCACGCGTTCCTCGAGAAGCTAGATCCTGTCGAAAATCCGGGCCAGTGGTTCCGCCTAAGGTCCAATGCGGTGAGTGCGGAAGACGGCCTGTTTAGAGACTTTCAGTTGCCGCCGACCGCTGAGAAGATCGCGACTTCCTACGGATACTACGATCGCATCGCCGGCGGCGTCAAAGGCTATAGTCAGGGCCCAATTCATACCGGACTGCTGTGGACTGATCTCAACGGCGATGGCCAGCGAGACGCGGTCTATGTGACGCGGAAACAAATTAAGGGGCCACCAGGCGAACTATACGAAATCTATCCCGCGCCCAAGTCTCGTGTGCTTGCCAGGCTTGCCGTTCCACAGCGCTCGTTACTGTCCAGCGTGACCGATGGTCTTGGTCGCCGTGATATTGTTACGTACGCAAAGGCGGTAGATCCCATTTACGAACGGCGATCGACTTGCCCGGATGCTCTCTCGCTGTGTCTCCGAGCCCTCCCCGTCGGCACGGTCGCTTCCCATCAGACAACCACGCGAGTTGCAAACGCTCCGAAAATCGAGAGTAAGTATTTTTATTACGATGGCCGTGCTGAGCGCGCAGGCCGAGGGAATCTTGGATATAGCGCTCGATCCATACTGACGCAGTCGGGAGAGAGCGAACAGTTCACCGTGGTCTCCTACGACTTGGAACACAAGTCGTTGCCGTACGGGCTCGGCAGCGACTTGCCTCTGAACATCGCGGCGTTCGCGAAGCATCCCAAGCGCATCGAAGTGCTTACGCAGGTGAAGGACGGCAGAGCCTCGTCCGTGTCAACTCCCATCTGGCGATTGGAAGTGACCGATAGTTCTCTCGTAACTCGCGTCTCGGACGTGCAGCGCCCGTTCGTCTTCGAGGATAGGCAAACCACGCTTGTGTATGAGGCGCCGGCTAACGTGCCTCCGGAACGCAAGGCGAGACTTTCCTTTGAAGCGCTGTTCGATGCTCCGGTGACCAGTCACGTGAGTGGCACCAATGTCGACGAGTTCAACAACGCGACCGCCCTGACATCGTTTGACTACAACGGTTCGCCCAGCGGTGCGCCTGCTCGCGGGCTCTCATTCTGGACTAGCTATAACCCGACCGCCGATGAGATTGCAAAGTGGCAGCTTCGCTACCCCAAGACTCGCACGACGATCGCTTCAACACCTGGATCGGGCACGAAGACAAGGTTCGAAACCTATAGCTACGTAAACGGATTTCTATCGCTCCTGAGCCGTGCCAGCGGGGCGGGGGACACCCCATTCGTGACAATCTCGATGACTCCCGATGCGGAGGGCAACGTGCATTCTGTGGAGATTCAGGATCCATTGCAGGCCGAGAACCGCGCCGTTGTTTACGACTACGACTCCCGTCTGATGTATGTGAAACAAGCCACTCACCACGTCGGCGGCGGAGCGGCGCCGCTGGTCTCTCAATTCGATTACTCGGAGGCGTTCGGCTCGCTTCAGGTATTCAAAGATCCAGCACGCGTCGTCGAACGGTACGGTTTTGACGGGTTTGGAAGGCTTGCCCGGCACGAGGAGGGCAGCGGTAGGGAGACCAGCTATCGCTACGAGGCTACGAACTCAAACTGCGTAACCTGTGCGATCTCGCTTCGCGAGAATAGCGGCAATGGCAGTCCGATCCCGACCGGAGATGGTGAAGTCCTCAGCGGCTTCGATCCGTTCGGCAATCGTATATCCCGCCGCTTCCGGGGGCATGAGGGGGCGTGGGTACAGGAGTCCTTCTCTTACGATATGTTCGGTCAAGTGCTCACCCATTCTCTCCCCAAAGCGGACGCGAGCACCGTGGCTCAAGGCCAGCGCAGGTACGAGTATGACAATTTGGGGCGCGTCACGAAGATGAGCGATGGCGTCGCGGTTGCTCAATATTCCTATGCGAACGTCGATACGATCTCGGAGGATCTTAGGCCTCTCCTAAGCAT
>JBKJIA010000120.1:0-3049 GCA_046598735.1 Polyangiales bacterium | reverse complement strand
TCGTCGATCTCGAAATCCTCGAGATTGATCGTCTCGACGCGATACTGCTGGCTTAGAAAATCCGTGACCTCGCGATCGGAGATCACGCCCATTTTCGCGAGCGCGTATCCCAGCGTGGTGTTGCTCTTCTTCTGCTCATCTTGCGCGGCACGAAGCTGCGCCAGGCTGATCAGTTTTTCGCGAACGAGTAGCTCACCGAGTCGGTTG
Source organism: Polyangiales bacterium (assembly GCA_046598735.1). Classification (GTDB taxonomy): domain Bacteria; phylum Myxococcota_A; class Polyangia; order Polyangiales; family DASUME01; genus DASUME01. Next base: position 2,842 of record JBKJIA010000120.1, on the reverse strand, counting down.
TCCGTCGCCATGCTTCCGAGCTCACCCCTGGCCCCACGGGCCCGTTTGCGCGTGTGACCGCGCGACGAAAACAAGCATACACGGGACAGCAAAAATCATGTGGAGTTGAGGAACTTGTGTGCAATGTGAGTCGCAGCCCCACAAACACGGGCGCACGCCATGAAGTATCCAGATCCGATCGCGCGGGCCGCTGAAACGCTGGAAAGCGAGCGCCCGAACGAGGCGAAGGTTGCGCCGGCAAGCACAGACTCAGATCGGCTGGTCTTCCTCGATGCGCTGCGCTTGGTGGCCGCGCTGCAAATGGTGCAAGGGCATAGCCTCGATGCCGTTCTAGCCACGGCCTATCGCACGGGGTCGAGCTTTACCCTTTGGACCTTCACTCGGGGCCTGACTTCCACGGCATTTTTGCTGGCAGCGGGTTTCGCATTTGCCTTGGTCAGCGCAGATCGATCGCGCTTTGAGCAGGCCCGCGCCCATCGCCTGCGTCGTGCAGGCACGCTGGTGTTGCTGGGATATTTGATGCACGCACCATTTGGCCTGTTCGTGGGGCAAGACCCCGCCGCAGCCTGGGCCGAAGTCGGCATCGTCGATGTGTTGCAGTGCATCGGCGTCGGCCTGTTGTGCCTGGAGGTGATCGCTTCCTTCGTCTCCTCGTCTCGTGCACGGGGCGTATTTGCACTGTGCGGCTGTGCGGTGCTGTTTGCATACGCGCCATGGTTCGACCGGCTCACACCTCAGGGGTGGGCGCGGCCGCTGCTCCACTATCTGACTGCGCGTGGCGGTTCCGTGTTTCCGATCTCGCCTTGGCTCGGCTACTTGTTCGCGGGTTTTGCGGTCGGCAGCTTCGTTCTCAGCGACGGGCTGCGAACGCCACGCGTGCATCAACTCCGCGGTCTGTTCGGTGCGGCCACGATCTCACTCTCGCTCGCTGCATTTACGTACTTTGCTTTGGGCTCGAGCGACCCTCGCTTTGGTTTTGCGTTTCTGTGTCTCAAGCTAGGTCTGGTGCTGAGCTTCAGCGCGCTGCTTGCATTGCTGTTGTTTCGCGTGTCGCGTCTGCCTGTCTTGCTGACGCGTCTTTCCGCGGAAACCTTGTTTCTCTACGTAAGCCACGTGGTGTTGCTTTATGCGGCTGGCGTCGGTCTGAAAGCGCGTATTGGGCCCACGCAGTCGCTCGTATCCGCGCTCGCGCTCGCGCTGGCTTTGCTTGTTGGATGCTCGGCCGGTGCTTTGGCGTACAGGCAGCTTAGGAACGCATTGCGAGCGCGCTAAGCCAAGGGTAGATCCGCGCCGTGGCCAAGCCGAAAATCACTCCCTCCAAGAAGGTCGACGTTGCAGACGCGGCCGCTCAACTCGAAGTACCCGGCATCAAATGGAAGATGGTCGGTGCCATCGTCGGCGGCTTCATCATCCTTTGGCTGACGGCATTGATGATGGTGCCGGCCATCGGGTACTGGGGTGTCGGCGCCGTTGGAATTCTTACGCTCGTCGCGTTGGGTTTTGCGTTCTACATCTTCCGGCTCACGCGCAAGCAGCGCGAAATCCTCGACATCATGAAGTCGGCCACCGGCGAAGAAGGCCGTAAGGCTGCGCTAGAAAAGCTCGCAGCAGAGGGCAGCAAGGATGCGCTCAAAGCCATCGCCCACGCGCAGCTACTCGCACAAGAAGACCCGCACAAAGCGCTCGAAGTGCTCGAAAGCATCGATATCGAGAAGGCGCCCACCGTCGTCCAAGACGAGGTCCGTTCACAGCGCGCGATGATGTATCTGTTCATGAACCGTCCGCAGGATGCGCGTCCGATGGTCGACGCCATGAAGCTCGAGCGTCAGCCGGAGCCGCGCGCGAAAGCGAAGTACGCAGCGGTGATGGCTGAGTGTCTTGCGCGCACGGGCAAGGCAGAGGAAGCCAAAAAGCTGCTCGACACGTACAAAGCCGATGACCCTGCCTGGGCCGCTGAAGTGGGCATGCTTCTATATCGCGCGCAGGTCTACACGTATCTAGTCACGAAGAACCGCGGTCTTGCCAAGCGCGCGCTCGACGCGCTCGTGCAAATCGACGCGAACATGCTCGCGCCCTTTGTGCAAAAAGGCGCCAAACCCGAGATGCAAAAGATGGCGATGCAAGCACTCGCCGACGCCGGTCTTGCTCCGCGTCAGCAGGTCAAGATGCGGATGAAGCTCTGAGCTCAGCGCGCCTCGGGTTCGACTTCGATGTCGGCCCAAAGTGCAGGCAGCTCTAGCTCTACAGCGTCGAACGGCTCCGCTCGAATCAGAAGCTCTTCGGCATACGTCGCGTGCAAGAAGAGTCGCTCGCCATCCAAGCGAAACACCTCGAGCGAGCGCGCGAGCGGATCGATGATCCACACGTGCTTGACCCCGTGGCGTGCGTAGATCGGAAGCTTCTTGATGCGATCAATGCGTGCGGTGGAGGGAGACAGAATTTCGCAGACCCAATCAGGGGGCAATGTAAAATAGGCAACCTGCTTGACTAATGGCATGCGTTCGCGGCGCCAGCCAGCGATGTCAGGTACAAGGATATCGGCGTCTAGATGAAGCTCGGGCTCGTCGAGTAGGATCCAGCCTCCGGGCCCGCCGCGACCTCGGTCAAAGGGGCCGTTGAGCTCGCCGCCCAGTCTTGAAGCCACACGCTGGTGGGGCCCACTTGGCCGTGGCAGGGTGTGAAGCTCGCCGCCGATGACCTGCGCGACGCTATGCTCAGGTGCGCGCAGCACGTCTTCATAAGTTGCGCGTTTGCAGGCCGGGTCTGCCATTCCGGTCAGTCTAACACACACGTCGAGGGGCTTAGTCGCGGCGCCGATCAGAGGTTCCAGCGCATACCGAGG
>JBKJIA010000042.1:0-8579 GCA_046598735.1 Polyangiales bacterium | reverse complement strand
ATCTACGACACCATCCTCCAGATTCTGCAGCGTGCTGCGCGCGCGGAATGCGCCACCAGCCGCATAGCCGATGCCATGGTCGAAGAGCGCTTGGCCGCCGTACAAAAGACGCCGCTGTGGGCACGTGTGGCCAACGATTCCTGAGTGACTGTTTTGGAGTGTTCGCGGCATGACAGCGTGTGAAGGCCTACGAAACCAGCACATGTTGTAGCGACAAGGCGACCCAGCCCCTTACGATCGGGGCGTGGTGAAGCCTTGCGCGTAGAAATCGATACCTCGCGTTTTCCTTTGGTGGTGCAGTCCTTGCGCTACGGCTACGACGTCGAAGACCTGCGACGTGCCATGCCGGCCTACGAACGACTCCTCGCGCAGCAGCTTCGCTACGCCATCGTGGTCAACCACGAACCGGGTGCCACGGTCGCGGGCGCGCTCATGCGTGCTTACTTGGGCACTTGGCAAAAGGGACATGAAGCCGCGATCGTGCGCTGTAATGTCGGCGTCGGCGTCGTATTGCCCTCCGTGGCCCATCGCGCGGCCATGACCGCGCTCAACTGGTTGTTTCCGGCGGTCACCCCCCAGCGGGCTTGCGGCTCCATGCTCGAGGCCGTGGACTTTGCGTGCACCCAGCTGACGGCGAGCGGCATCGAGCTGAACGCGCCGATTCATGACATGCGCGACCGGCTGCGCCGCGAAATCGGCTACTCAATCGGCTGAACACTCTGAACGGTAAGCTTTCGTGACCTTACTGTTCGCGCATGTTCGCCCGACGGGGTCGCGCGAGCCTTACGGTTCGTTGGGATCGCCGCCCATGATCCAAGTACGAACGAACATCAGCGGGATGAGCGTAGTGAACATCACATCGATCTCCACTCCGCCGGTGATTTCGGTAAGGTCCTGACCGGCTAGATCGCGGCGCGCGGTCACGAATAGATTGAGCCCGAAGCCATACCAATGGTGATAGTTGTACCCGCGATAGCCCCAGGTGAGCGTGCCGATACCAACAGGCGCATCTGGCCCGCGCTGGCGAGCCGCGTAACCGACGAGCCCTGTGAGTCCGAAGGGAAAGTCGCCGGGCATCGGGATCAAGATCCCAGCACCGAGTGCGGCCTCGGCCGTTCGAAAATCTACGGTGCGCAGCTCAAAGCCTGGGCCGATACGAAATGAACGGGGCTTGGGTTTGCCCATCATCCATTCGCCGCGCAGACCGGTTCCAAAGATCACGGAGTCGCCCACCTCGGCTTGGCGTTGACCGACCTCGATCGTGTTGCGCACGGACAGCTGACCGTCTGCTCGCGCGCGGCCCACGTGTCCGAGCGAGGCTGCCAGCACAGCGCAGAGCACGCACGATTGGCGCCACATGAAGATCAGGTTTCGGAGGACTCGCGGCCGTATCCAACCAAGCCCGCGCCGAGCGCGACCAATGCGGACACCGCCACCACCCACATCCCCAGCCCCGCGGTTTCGAAGAACATGCGAATCAGCATGTATAGACCGTAAGATATCAGTAGCCCGCCCGTGAACATCGCGACCCATGCAGTGAGCCGATGGCTACTCATGGCACTGCCCAGCAGCGCCAGACCCGAAACGGGGATGATCAGCAGCAGCGCCCGGTGCGGGCCCGAGAGTATTTCGACCGCTTGTCCCGAGCTGGTAACCATACTGAAACCACTCACGACCACCAGGTTACCCATGTGGATCCACGGCATGAAAAACCCGGTGAGCAAGCCCAAACCCGCGCTGCCCAGCAACAACCGAAGCACGAAAGCTCGGGCCTTGCGACCTAAGCCTGGAGGGGCTTTGGCAGGGGGGGAGGATGAACTGCTTTGCGCCAAGGACGGCGGGGGATGAGCGAGATCGGAGTTGGCCATACGCCAAGATAGCAGGCGTGCGGCCCAGCGCGAAAGTGTTGCGCAACCACACGCGCGGGCGGCCCAAGGAGGTTCGCCGATATCGCGACTGATGACCTTACCTTCTCGCAGGCTGCGGACGCGCTGCGGACGCGCTGCGGACGCGCTGCGGACGGACGCCATCGACCGTGACTGCTTCGCGAGCGCGAACGGACGTGTAGACTTAGGACGTGCCGAACACGACCCGCTCCACTTGCGCTATCTATGGCCTTATCGCCTGCTGCTTCGCTGCCTGCAGTTCAGGTACGTCCGCCGCTAAGTCTCCGGAGCCCATTACAGAAAGCGGCGGGCAACCGAGCGCCGTGCTGAACGCGCCGCCGCTGTCGCAGCGTCTCTCCCATGCCGCCGTCAAGCGACTCGTCGCGATAGGTGACTTGCACGGCGATCTTACTGTTACCAAGAAGGCCCTGCGTTTGGCAGGTGCAATTGACCCCAGCGACGCCTGGATCGGCGGCGAGCTCGTGGTGGTGCAGACAGGCGACGTCATTGATCGCGGCGATGAAGACCGCGCCGTGCTCGACTTCTTGGCAGCATTGAGTGACCGTGCCAAAGCTGCAGGCGGGGCCCTGATCTTACTGTCTGGCAATCACGAACTGATGAACGTAGCCCGTGATTTTCGCTACGTAACGCCAGGTGGATTCGCGGAGTTTGCGGGCGATCAAGGGCGTGGTGCCGCCTTCGAGCCTGGTGGTACCTATGCGCGCGTGCTGGCCGAGCGGCCGCTCGTGACTCGCGTGGGAGATACCATGTTCGTGCACGGCGGCATCCTGCCCAAACACGCAGCGTACGGCCTCGATCGCATGAGCGACGAAGTGCGAGCTTGGATGCTCGGCACGCGCCCTGAGCCGCCCGCGATTGTCATGGTCGAAGACGGGCCGATCTGGACACGCATCTACTCGAGCGACACGCCGCCACCGGACTGCGCCCAGCTGGCGCAAGCCTTGAGCGCCCTCAACAGCACGCGCATGGTCGTGGGCCACACGCCTCAGCTCGCTGGGGTAACCTCGGCCTGCGATGAACGCGTATGGCGCATTGATGTCGGCCTCTCCAAATTTTATGGCGGCCCCTTGCAGGTCCTGCAAATCCAAGATGGTAAGGTATCGGTCTTGCGAGAGTAATACTCAGGTCGCGCTGCCATACAGAACGAGCGCGGCCATCGAGAGAATCGTCATCATGCCGGCGGGCATGAGCTTTCTGCTTTTCATGAAGCGCATGCCGAAGAACAGGCTCAGGAAAGCCAACAAGCCAAGACTGACGAGCGCGGGCCAGTGCAAGAGCAGCGACAAAGCCAGTGGCAATGCGAACGCCAGTGACATGATGAGCGACATCTTGCTCTTGGCCTTGATGAACCCGACGAGTCCACCCGCGACGAGCAGCACGATATAAATCCAGAGAATCTGATGGGCCATGTCCGCCTTGGTGAGAGCCGGTGTGTAGCGGCAATCTTCCGCGGATGCACACGCGAATCGCGGGCAGACATAGGCTATATTCGTGATCTCTCTTGCAGCTTGCGAATCGTTGGGCCTTTTCGATTGCGTGCGCATACGGCATTCTTGGAGCCCTGTTACTGAGGATATTTCGAAGATGGAAGCCCGCTTTTCCGCGATACATCGAGGGCTGCTGTTGCTGCTCGCGGCCTCCTTGGCGGTCGCGGTTCTAGCGCGGCCCGCCCCCGAAAACAGACGACTCGTGCGCGCGCTCGAAGAGGTTTCGAGCTTCCGCGCAGCGTTCGATCAGAAGGCCGCGGAAGATTTGCTGCGCCAGCAGGCGATTGGCATAGGACAAGTGCGTCCGCAGGAGCTCGAGCGCGTGACTGCTGGCAAACACGGTCCGCAGCTCAAGGTTGCCGCCGAGGCTGTTCCGGTGCGTGCGCTCGCCTTTACAAGTCTTGCAACCTTGTCGCAGATTGCCGACCATGCCCGGCCGAACAGTACGGTAGCGATCGGCGTAGCGGACTTGGACGCCCTGGGCTCTTCGCTCTTGTGGCGCCTGGCGCGTGCGCAACGCACCGGCATTTCAACGGTGAGCGCGGTGGAGCTTTGGCCGGCCGAGGTCACGCAAGAAGATGTGGCTCTCGAGCGTGAGGTCGCCGAGCTGCGTGTGGCGAGCCTTGATGCACGGGCTGCCCTGGAAGAAGCCGAGAGTCGCATCGGCATCCTCGAGTATCGCGTGGGAGCGCAGTCCAAGCGGCGCTCGAAGTCATTGGTCAAGAGCACGCTTGCGCTCGAAGAAGCCAAAGTGACCTTACAGCAGAGAACGCAAGCGCGCAGTGACGCGCAGCTTCGCTACGAGCAGAGCGCGCAACGTGCCGAGCGCGCACGCAAGATCTTGAGCGCCGGCAACACTCAGATCCCCGAGGCAGCGATCGCAAGAGTAAGGTACGCCTACGGCAGCGAGCAGAGCACGCTCGATATTCCCATTCCGCTTATCCGGCGCGACGTGATGGTGGCGCCCTTGAAGGTGACGAGCTTTCCGGCCCTACGGGCTGCCGGCATGTGGAATGCCGTCAAAGACAAGACTTCAGACGCTGCGATAGGCTCGATTCAGGCGCGCTTCAATTGGCATCTGCAACCGATCCGCATCTTGGGATTCAGCGTGAATGGCAGGTGGGTCCTTGAGCTCTTGCCATGTGTATTGCCCATTCTGCTCGCGCTTTTGCTCAGGCGCATACACCGGGCCGAGGTGAGCTACAGCCCCTTTGGCACCAAGCTACCGCGCACGTTGCCGTTCGTGGGTTTTCGCAATCGCTTCCTCGAGTTCCTTACTATCATTGTCTTGCCATTGCTCGGGGTGGCGAGCGCCGGAGCGGCGCTCATGCTGAACGACCGTTTTCCGGTCGTGCCTGCCCTGAGCGGGGTGGCCTGCGTCATGTTGGGCGTGTACGCGTTCGCGAAAGTACGCGAGCTGCGCGATCACACGCTCTCGATCATGCGCCACAGTCACCCTCCCCCTGCCGGCGAGTAAGGGCCCGTGCACGAATAACTTACCCGCCTCGACGCCGATGCATCCCGCCCAGCTGCTATAGGCTGCAAAAAACGCTAGTCTGTCGGCCATGCGCCCCACCCTTACTATCTCGCTCTGCATCATCGGTGCCCTGCTTGGTTGCGGCACTGAGAAGAACAGCGCGTCCGACGCCGCGATCGATACCGGCATGCCCATGCCGACGATGGACGTCAAATACGTGCTGCGTACAGATTTCGCGCCGGGCCGGGAGTTCGATAGCTATCAGCTCGAAACCGGCAAACCCAACGAGATTCTGCGCACAAACGACTGCGCCACCCAGCAAAGCTTGGTCAAGCGCGTGAAGCTAGACAGTAAGGGTAATCCCGTGGACGGCAGTGCCCGGCCGGACTTCGGCGCGGGTGTGTTGCTCGACCGCCGCGAGCCCGCTGACCTTCCGCTCGAATCACGGATTCTGCTCTGTAAAGACGGCCAATTCGTAGGCGCCCTGTTCAAGACGGTGGTGCTCGCAGGGACCGATGCAGGCGCACCCGGGGCGGCCATCACCGTGACTTTTGGCGATCCCAACGACCCCGGCGCCAGCACTTCACAAGACGTCGACGTGGTGTTCAGCATCGCGCGCGATCGCGGCTTTGCCTGCGACGGTCCCAAGCCCCCCGCGTGCGTGGAAGTTTCGTGTAGTCCTGTGCCTGTGCTGCATGTTCCTCACGACGAGCGCTGCAAGGCTTCCGAAGTGTGCGACAGCGCGGCGGGCTGCGTGTCACCGTGACGCAGGTGAGCGCGCCACGAGCATGCTAGCGAGTGTCATCGCTACCCTGACGGTGCTCAGTCGCTGCTAGGCTTCGCGCGTGCCACCGATCATCTCCGTCACCAACCTCTTCAAGACCTACGCATCCGGTTTTCATGCGCTCAAGAACGTGAGCCTCGAGATTCAGCGCGGCGAAATCTTCGCGCTGCTTGGGCCGAACGGCGCGGGCAAAACCACGCTCATCAACATTGTCTGCGGCATCGTAAATCCCAGCAGCGGCGTGGTGCTTGCTGACGGCCACGACATCCAGCGCGATTTTCGGGCGGCGCGGGCCAAGATCGGACTCGTGCCGCAGGAGCTGGCGACGGACGCCTTCGAGAGTGTGTGGGCGACCGTGAATTTCAGCCGCGGGCTATTCGGCAAAAAGGCCAACGCTGCATATCTCGAGAAGGTGCTCCGCGACCTGTCGCTCTGGGACAAGAAAGACAATACGATCCTGACGCTGTCAGGCGGCATGAAGCGGCGCGTGATGATCGCCAAAGCCTTGTCCCACGAGCCGCAAATTCTGTTCCTGGACGAGCCTACTGCGGGTGTCGACGTAGAGCTGCGCAGGGACATGTGGCAGATGGTTCGCCTCCTGCGCGCAAGCGGCGTCACCATCATTTTGACCACGCACTACATCGAGGAAGCCGAGGAGATGGCCGACCGGATCGGGGTGATCAACAAAGGTGAGATCATCCTGGTCGAAGACAAAGCGGAGCTCATGCAGAAGCTCGGCAAGAAGCAGCTGGTGATACAGCTCAAGAATGCCTTGGAACAGGTGCCCGCTGGCCTTGCGGACCGTAAGGTCGAGCTCGCTAAAAGCGGATACGAGCTGGTCTATACCTTCGATGCGCGCGAAGAAGAGACGGGCATCGCCAGTCTGTTGCGAAAACTGAACGAGCTGAGCATCGACTTCAAGGATCTGCACACCAGCGAGAGCTCGCTCGAGGACATCTTCGTCAGCCTGGTGAGGACTTCGTGATCAACCTTCATTCCATCCGCGCGATCTACCTGTTCGAGCTGGCACGCACCTGGCGCACGATCGTGCAGAGCATCGTCTCGCCCGTGCTTTCCACGTCGCTTTATTTCGTCGTGTTCGGCTCAGCCATCGGTAGTCGCATGGCCGAGATCGACGGAGTGACCTACGGCGCTTTCATCGTGCCCGGTTTGATCATGCTGTCACTACTGACCGAGAGCATCTCCAACGCCTCGTTCGGGATCTATATGCCCAAATACTCAGGCACGATCTACGAAGTGCTTTCTGCGCCTATTTCTGCGTTCGAAATCGTACTCGGATACGTAGGCGCCGCGGCCACCAAGTCGATCATTCTGGGCACGCTGATCTTGGGGACGGCCCGCTTCTTCGTACCCTTCCACATTCAGCATCCAGTTTGGATGGTAAGCTTTTTGGTGCTGACTTCGATCACGTTCAGCTTGTTTGGCTTCATCGTGGGAATCTGGGCCGACGGCTGGGAGAAGTTGCAGGTCATCCCGATCATGATCATCACGCCCATGACGTTCTTGGGCGGTAGCTTCTACTCGATCAGCATGCTGCCGCCGGTCTGGCAGAAGATCACACTGTTCAATCCCGTGGTCTATCTCATCAACGGCTTTCGCTGGAGCTTCTACGGAATTTCAGACGTGAGCGTGGGACTAAGCTTGGGCATGACCTTAGGTTTCATGAGCTTGTGTTTGCTCGCGATCGCGTGGATTTTTAAAACCGGGTATCGCCTGAAGGCTTGATGCAGCTTGCCGCTTTGCGCGTTGCCCACTGAGTGGCACCGGGTGGGAGAGGGTTGGGTGAGGGCGCTTGGTGTCGCGCGCTCAGGGTGCTTCGCCGCGGATGTACAAGCGGGTGCTGGGTCTGTCTTCGCTTGGATAGACTGCGTGCCAATTCGTCGGTAGGGCCGGGGTTACCCATTGAAAGAGCCAGCGCGCGTCGGCGGGCGAGGCGTTGATGCAGCCATGACTGCGCGTACGACCAAAGCTGTTGTGCCAGAACGCCGAATGAATCGCATAGGCGAGCTGAAAGTACATGACGTAGGGAACATCTTCGATCGAGTAAGGTCCGTCGACCGCATGGTCCCCATCCATGGTGTGCGTAAGGTGTTTGGATAGGATGCGAAAGTTGCCGGTCGGGGTCGCATAGTTTTGCAGTGGATCTTGCTGAGCCTTGACGCGGCCCGTGGAAACTAAGGTTGCAAACACGGGCACGCTACCCTCGTAAGCCACCAGCGTTTGTCGCTCCAGGTCCACGTCGATCCACTTTTCGTCCGCCGCGATTTCGGCCGGAGGCGGCCGCGCGTCGATGCGCGTGATCTCATCGCTGCGATAGTAAGTTCCGTCCGCTGCGACCTCATAACTCACCGGACCGACCTGCACGTGGTCGACGATGGCGAACATGAAGTGGTAACCCGGTGCCTTACCGCGGCGAGGCTTACCGTTCTTGGCGAGCGGATACGCAAAGCTCTGGCTCGACATCACAAAGCCGACCGGTAACCGCACGCCAGCGCTGCCCGCATCGGCGACGGCTCGCTCAGGTGCGGGCTCGCGGCTTAGCTCGGTGCCGTGGAAGTCGCTGCCCGGCACTTGGCGCACGCTGTGGTAGGGGATGAAACCGTTGGCCTGCGTGCGCCAATAGCGACGTGCCACCTTACGCATCTCGCGGTCGAGACTCACATAGAAGCCCTTCACCAAACGCCGCTCAAGCGCGCTGTCCTGCTCTCCTTTGAGCGAGGCTAAGGTAGGAGGCCCGTCTTCCTCGCTAGGCTCGAGCGCAGGGTTGGTCACAGCGGCTACCACCTGACTCGCGGCGGCCACCGCTGCGCCCGCTGTCGCGACGGTTGCTGTGAGCGCCGCGCCAGCCATGTTGGTGGCGGCAACGTCGATGTTGGCGACCGGATCGCTACCCCCGCTCGTGC
>JBKJIA010000006.1:0-6912 GCA_046598735.1 Polyangiales bacterium | reverse complement strand
GCCGCGCTTGCCATCGCGCACGAACCAAGCGCGTTGAAATGGGTGAAGGTCGTCCCAGTCATCCCATTCGCAACGAGGCGCCAAGAGCAGCGCGTGCGGGTAGAGACCCTCCACATCTTGTTGGCCCGGTACATCGCGCACACCCAACAACGGCCGTAGGTCTTGGACATGGAAGTGATCAAAGGCGATTACGTCGATGTCTTCGGGGGTGAGCCCGAGCTTGGCGAGCTGCTCTTCGACGCTACCAAATCGCTTGGTTAACAGGCTTTTCGCGAGCCATTCGCCATATTGATCGGCAAGCTTGCGAAAGAAGGGCGCTTCGATCGAAGTCTCGAAGTTGCTGGGATTGAACAGCACGTTCTTGATCTCGCCCTCGGCGCGCACTTGCACGAGCAGCGCGCGATGAGTCATCACCACGAAGGGCATGGGCACGCGACAGGCAGCCGAGAACGCGTACTTGGTCGGGTAGACCAAGGTCGTCAAAGGTAAGGTTCGCACGGACACGACCTTGGGCGCACTGCGCAAATCATCGCCTAACGCTTCGCCTGCGCGCTGGACCGCTTTGAGCCGCGGCCCGTGCACCGTATGGGCCCACGCTTGGTCGAGTGAATGCAGGCTGCGCAGCCAGGGGAGTCGAGCATCAATGGGTTCGCCAAGTCGCATAAGGTCCCCGATCGCACGAAACTAGAAGTCTGTACACAGCTTTGCCACTCGCGCGCGTGCGGTTCAACCACGGGCAAATGAACAGCGCTTGGTGCTTGGGCACGAGCGCCATCGGCGTGAGCGAGAATCAAGGCACGCCGGGCGCGGCAAATCGCGACTGCCCCTGAGTGTTGGGCTATCCTCCGGCGTGCCCAACCTACGCGCTTGTATCGTGGTGCCTTGCTTCAACGAGGCCACGCGCCTCGATACGCGCGCCTTTGCAGACTTCGTCAGCGCGCATGCAGACGTACGTTTCTTGTTTGTCGATGACGGCAGTCGCGATGCCACGCGCGAGGTGCTGACGACCCTCAGCGCAACTCGGCCTGCCCAGCTGGATGTGTTGATTCTGCCCGAAAATCGCGGCAAAGCCGAAGCCGTGCGCGCCGGTGTCTTGCACGCGTTTGCCCAGCCCAGCGAGCTCGTGGGCTATTGGGATGCCGACCTTGCCACTCCCTTGGACGAGATCCCGCGCTTCATCGACATCCTCGCGCAGCGTGAGTCGACCTGGATCGTCATGGGCTCGCGCGTATCCCTGCTCGGTCGCGATATCCAGCGCAAGCCATCGCGTCACTACCTCGGCCGCATCTTCGCCACGGCCTCCGCCGTGAGCTTGGGCGTGGCGGTCTACGATACGCAGTGCGGGGCCAAGCTTTTGCGCAACAACGCGCCCCTGCGCGCAGCCTTTGCCGAGCCGTTCAGCTCGCGCTGGATTTTCGACGTGGAGCTGTTGGCTCGTGTCATCGCGCAAACCGGTCCGGACGAAGCGCGCAAGCGCATCTACGAAATGCCGCTGTTGCACTGGTCCGACGTAGCTGGCTCGAAGGTCAAACCGCTTGACTTTGTGCGCGCATTCCTCGAGCTGACCGCGATCGTGCGCCGCTATCGGCGCTGAGTCTTGCGGTTGGCAGGCGCGCGAGAACTTAGAAACGCAAACGCATGCGCGGGCCCGTCAGCTGCGAGCTTACGCTTGCATCGATCGCAAGCGTCTTGCCGCGCGGCAAGTTGAACACGAGGTAGCCTTCTTCTTCGGCCCGTCGCTTGCTGTTCTTGTACTTGACGATACCGCCGATCATCAGCCCGGCGCCCACCGCTTGGATGAGGCCCCAAGCCACGAAAATGCCGCCCCCTTCGTCGGAGAAGGTAGCCGCGGCCAAGAACGGACCCAGCACGGGCACGAGCAGCTCGCCTCCGATGGTCGTGCAGTCACTGCCGCCCCTGCAGTTGTCGAGCAGGATGAAGCCCACCAGGCCCGCCAGCCCGTAGGAACCGCCCAAGATCGAGATGCCCGTGATCATCATCCCCTTGCTTAGGCGCGGGCGGGGGCGCGGCGGAGGAGGGTAATAACCGTAAGGTAGGGGGCCGCCTTGGTAAGGCGCGGCAGCCGGTGCGGGCGGCGGCGCGGGCGGAACATAACCACTTGCCGGGGCCGCGACTACCGCCGGCCGATCAACGGGGCTAGGAGCGGGGGCTTGCGCATGAGCCTGCGTGACGGCCGCGCAGAACGCGATCGCGCATGAGAGGATGGGCCATAGCATCGGCAAAACGCGTTGAGTCATAGGCTACGAACCTGTCCTAGTTGAGATAACAAACGAGCACGCGCGTTGCGGCGCTGGCGGCATCTTACTGTCTTCGGCGCCCTAGAAGTTGAGCTGTAACGAGGGACCGACCAGGCGTGGGCTTGCTGCCACGTCGAGTGCGAGGGTTCTACCTCGGCCAAGTTCGACCACATATCCCTGCTGCTCTGCCCGCTTCTTACTGTTCTTGTATTTGACGATGCCGCCAATGGTCAGACCTGCGCCCACCAGCTGTCCTAAACCGAGAAAAATCAAGATTGCGTCGTCGCCGTCGGCTTGGCCGGCTGCAATGAAGGGGCCGAGCACGGGTAAGAATAAAGGCGGACCCACGTCATCGCAGTTACTGCAGGAGCCGCCTTCTGAGGTGACAATCATCCCGAGCAAAATTGATGCGCCGTAGGTGCCGCCTAGAATCGAAATGCCAGTGATCAGCATGCCCTTGCTCAACCGCGGCCCCGGGGGCGGGTAGCCCGGATACGCAGGGTAGCCGCCGTAGCGCGGATCGGCGCCAGGCGGCGGGTAACCGTAAGGCGGATAGGGAGGCGGAGGTGCCTGCTGCACGACAGGCGCCGGAGGCGGGACGGCGGGGGTTACGGCGCTAGGTGCGGGCGCTGGTGGCACGCTCTCGGTCGCATGCTCGGCTGCCGAAGCGGGCGCGGCAGCGGCTGCCGGCGCGGCTGCCGGCACAGGTGCAAGCGCCGCGTGGGGCTTAGGCGGTGGAGGCGTGACCAAGGGCGGCGGAATCGGCGCAGGCGCTGGACGCGGTTGCTTGATCTGAGCATTGGGCACGGGCGCGGGCTTGGGCGGCAGCGGTGCAAGCTGGGCTGGGGCGCCAGGGGGCATGGGCTGGGCCACCGGCGCTGCCGTTTGGGCGACCACGCGCGCGACTGGCAAAACCAGCGGGCAGGCCAGTGCAAAAGCCAGCGTCACGCTGGCGAACCGGGTGAGAGGAAGGCTCATCGATCACCAGTGCCATACACCCGATTGCGGGGCAATCACGGCTCACCCCGGGCCCCCTGCTTTGGGCGAGCCTGCTCACACGTGCTGCAGACTCATTGACTACAGCCGCAGCAAGGCCTGAAATGCGCGCCATGGAATATCGAAGACTCGGAAACACGGGAGCCAAAGTCAGTGCGTTGTGCCTCGGGGCCATGACGTTTGGCGAAGCAGACGATCAGTCGATGATGCATCAAGTCGGCTGCGACGAAGCCACGGCTTTTGCGATCATGGATCGCGCCTTGGCAGCGGGCATCAATTTCATCGACACCGCCAACGTGTACGGCCAAGACGGCTTGAGCGAGCGCGTGGTGGGCAAATGGCTGAAAGAGCGCGGTACACGCGAGCAAATCGTCGTGGCCACCAAGTTTCGCTTCAGCATGGGCAAAGCACAAAACAGCTCCGGTGGCTCGCGCATGCACATCGTGCGCGCCGTCGAAGAGAGTCTGCGCAGGTTGCAAACGGATCGCATCGATCTTTATCAGATCCACATGCAAGACCTCGACACGCCCGAAGAAGAGACGCTGCGCGCCCTCGATGACCTGGTGACACAAGGTAAGATCGTCTACTTGGGCGCCAGCAACTACGCGGCCTATCGCTTAGTGGACAGCTTATGGACGAGCCGCGAACAGAAGCGCGCCAAGTTCGTCACGCTGCAAGCACTCTACAATTTGATCAATCGCGACTTGGAGCTTGAGCTCGTGCCGGCGTGTGCACAACACGGCCTTGGCATCTTACCGTGGTCACCTTTGGCCGGCGGCTTTCTGAGCGGCAAGTTCCGCAAGGGGCAAGCCGTGCCCGAGGGGAGCCGTCTGACCAAGTGGGCTGCGGCGCGCGAACGCTTCTCCACGGATCGCAACTTCGCCATCATCGAGAGCCTGATCGAAGCGGCCAAGAGTATCGATGCTAGCCCCGCGCAGCTTGCGCTCGCTTGGCTCGTGAGACGCCCGCATGTGACCGCACCCATCATTGGCGCGCGCAGTATTGCCCAGCTAGACGACAACCTACGCGCGCTCGATCTCAAGCTCGATGCCGATACCGTCAAGAAGCTTGACGATGCCAGCGCCCTCGAGCTGCGCTATCCGCAAGACTTCATCGCGCGTCTCACTGGGCGCTGGTGAGGCTTATTTACCGAGTGAGCCGTGCCCACAACACGTCTTCGATCTCGGCCAGACTCTGATTCTTGCAGCCAGTTGGCGCGGAAATCGGATTGCAGCGTACGGGCGCGCTGTCGCCCAGGTCGACCCAGCCACTCGCCATGTCGGGGAAGTCCGTGGTCACAAAATGCGCGCCGCTCGATAGCGCCACGTCGCGTCGTTCGCGATCGCGCACCAGGCCCGCATCGGCCCGTGTGCGCACCAGCAAGCCGCGCCGAATGCCGCGCGCGATCTCGCGCGCATCGCGGACCGGGTCGTCGCAGTTCAAGATCGCGGCCTCCGGGCGAAACGAGTCGGAGGCCACAAACATGGTGCGCCCGCGTAAGTCAGGCCGTCCCTTGCCGTAGCGGATGCGGTGCTGTGCCGCCCCAAACAGCACGAAGGCGATGCGACCACGACTTTTCTCGAGACTCGGCCAGCCCATGCGTGCCACGGCCTCTTGCATGGAAGGGGCACCGCGCGCCACATCTTCTGGCAGCAGCAACATGTCGCGCGGTACCGAGCTTGCGATCGTCGACTCGAGCACATCGAGGCGGCCATCTAGGCCTGATCGAACCAAATCTTCCTTGGGCTCGATGAATACGAATACAGGTACGTGCGCAGGATGGGCGCGCGACCAGCGCTTCAACTCGGTAAGGCAATCGCGCAAGCTGCGGCAACTCGTGCGGCCGTCGATCAAGGGTAAGTGTCCCACCAAGATTTCGCCGCGATCGTAGCGAACATCGAGCTCGATCTGACGCACGCCTTGGGCGCCTAGCTGAACCTCGAGGGACTTGTGCGTGTAGCGCCAACTACGCGACAGCGCGAAGCGTGGCGCCCGGTGATAGCTGTTGTGAGACCCTTTGATCTGCAGGTGCTGCAGCTGTAGTTGTGAGTCCGATAGACGCGAAAAACGCGACAACGAACCAGGATCGCGGCGAGCACCCGACGGCAAAAGATCGAGATCCGGCAGGTGGCCACATCCTGCGAGAGGTAACCACAGCATGACCCAAAGCCACACCAACGAGCGAGCGCGCGCCCCGTACAACACGGCGCAGCTCATCCTTTGTTTGTGCGCTATTTCGGGCGATTTGACTAGGGTGAGCATGTTCGCACGTGCGAGCAGTCACCCGGATTGAGCTCCGATCGGACGAGTCCTTTTTCCCTGCACAACACTCGGTGTACAGTGACGACCATGTCGGATAGCGCAGCGGTACGTAGCAACAGCATGTGGGTACTCTCTTTGATCGCGGTCGGGGTAGGCGCTTTCGGGTGTGGCAGCCCCAAGAGCAAGTCCGATATCGACGTCACTCCTGACGGAGCTGCCACCGGTGCTGACTCCGGCCTTACACCAGGTGGAAAAGTGGTGCTGCCAGGCGGGTTTGAGCCCGCTATTCGCTGCGGCGATCTCGGTAAGAGTTGCAGCGTGCAGACCAAGTGCGGCGGCACGCTCACCTGTTCCGGTGGCAACTGCCTGCCTAAAATCGATGACGAAAAAGTATTCGGCTGCGGTGACTCAAGCTGTCCTGCGAATACTCCCATTTGTACCTTAGGCGTTTGCCTCACTACCGATCAGCTCGCCTGCGTGTGCTTCCAACCGGCTGCCCAGCCGGTGTTCGAGAACTGCAGGTCGCTATCGAAAGAAGATGCGCCAAAGTGCATCGCTGAGGACGGACTGTGTGATGGCTCGCCCGACGATTGCTGCGACGGGCTGAGTTGTGTTCAAGGTAAGGACGCGTCTGGTAAGCAGCAGCTCGGCCTATGTGAGAAGCCGTGCACCGCACTTGAAGAGTGTGCAGCGGACGAATGCTGCGCATCTGCGACCGGCATCGCGACCTCGGTCTGCGGGCCACGTTCGTTATGCATCAAGGCCTGCCGTCCGCTCAATGGGGAGTGCGACGGTATGTTCAAACCGTGTTGCGAAGGCTTGGTCTGCTCGAGCGCGCCAGACGACCTACCGCTCAACGGTTGCAAGTACGCCTGCGACCAAGACAGCGACTGCGACACGGGCTGCTGTGTGCTGTTCTCCGGTCGTGACAACGGCATCTGTGCGCCGGCGGATCGTTGCACCAACTAGTACGCACCCAGCTGTACTAGCTTGCTCCGAGCAGTCGCCCGCCTTGATAGACAAGAAAACTGACGATCCACGCCAGCGTCGTCATGTAGGCAAAGAGAAACAGCGGCCAACGTAGGCTTTGGGTCTCTCGCTTGACCACGGCCAGCGTGCTCATGCACTGACAGGCCAAAGCGAAGAACACCAACAGCGATAGACCTACAAGCGGCGTGTAAGCCCGCGAGCCATCCGCCTTTTTCTCGTCGCGCAGCTTGTCGCGCAGGCTGGTGCTGGTTTCGTCGATGTCGTCGCCCGCGTTGTAAACGACGCCCATGGTCGCCACGAACACCTCGCGCGCGGCAAACGCGCCGATGATGCCCACGCCGATCTTCCAATCAAAGCCCAAGGGCTTGAGCACAGGCTCGATCGCTTTGCCGAGCCGCCCGCCGTA
>JBKJIA010000615.1:0-9481 GCA_046598735.1 Polyangiales bacterium | reverse complement strand
CCACCCGGCTCCATCACGATTCGTCGCGGCCTCGAATTCATCGCCCCCGCCGTCGCAGCGATCAAAGAGCTCGACGCCATGGGTAAATTGGGATGAATGCTCAGCACTCGTGGGAGAGGGTGAGAGCTTACCATCCCCTCAGGTAATACCTCGGCCCCACAGCATATCGGCGTGGTGCACAAGGTGGTCTTCTAGGAACGTGGCGATGAAGTAGTAGCTGTGATCGTAGCCGTCGCACATGCGCAACGAGAGTGGCTGTTCGGCTCGCTCGCAGGCGCCGACCAATAGCTCCGGTCGCAGCTCTTTCGATAGGAACTTATCGTTCGTGCCCTGATCGACCAGGATGGTGCCCGGAAAACGATGGGTCTTGAGCAGCTCGACCGTGTCGTGCTTTAGCCATTCCTTACGGTCATTGCCGAGGTAGCCCGTAAACGCCTTCGTGCCCCATGGAACCCGGCTTGGCGCCACGATCGGAGCGAAGGCTGAAACACTCAGGTATAGCCCCTCGTGCTTGAGCGCGAGACTTAGGGCGCCGTGGCCACCCATGGAGTGCCCGAAGATGCCGCGCCGGTCAGGGCGTACCGGAAAGCTCGCTTCTACGAGCTCGCGCAGCTCCTGCGTCACGTACGTTTCCATGCGATAGGCACTCGACCAGGGGGCCTCTGTCGCGTCTAGGTAGAAACCCGCGCCCTGGCCAAAGTCCCAGTTCGCATCGTCGCCGGGGAAACGTGCCTGGCGCGGGCTCGTGTCGCACGTGACGAGTGCAAGACCGAGCTCGGCAGCGATGCGCTGCCCACCGGCTTTGACTACGAAGGTTTCCTCCGTGCAGCTTAGTCCTGCCAGATAATATAAGACGGGAACCTTCTCGCCACGTAGGGCCTGCGGTGGAAGGTAGACCGAGAACTTCATCGGCCCAGCGCAGGCAACGCTTTGGTGTTCGTAGAAGCCTTGCGTGCCGTCAAAGCACCGCTGCTCACTGCGTACCGTGTAAACGGCTGGACTCATCGTCAAACTCACGAGTGCTCGATCACAGTGCGAATCGAAGTGCCGGCGTGCATCAGATCGAACGCTTCGTTGATGCGCGCAAGCGGCAGCTTATGGGTGATTAGACTGTCTATATCGATCTTACCTTCCATATACCAATCGACGATTTTGGGCACATCGCTACGGCCACGCGCACCACCAAATGCGGAGCCTTTCCACACGCGACCCGTGACGAGCTGGAAGGGCCGCGTAGAAATCTCTTGGCCTGCGCCGGCCACGCCGATGATGACACTCACGCCCCAACCCCGATGACAGCATTCGAGCGCTTGTCGCATGAGCTGCACATTGCCCACGCATTCAAAGCTGTAGTCGGCACCACCCTTGGTCAGCTCCACGAGGTACGCAACCAAGTCCCCTCCCACTTGCTTCGGATTCACGAAATGAGTCATGCCGAACTTACGGGCCATCTCCTCACGCGCCGGGTTGATGTCGACACCGATGATCATGTCCGCGCCAGCCAAGCGCGCGCCCTGGATCACGTTCAGACCGATGCCGCCCAACCCGAATATCACCACGTTTGCGCCAGGCTCTACCTTGGCTGTGTAGATGACTGCACCGATGCCGGTGGTGACGCCGCAGCCGATGTAACAAATCTTATCGAAGGGCGCGTCCTTGCGAACCTTGGCAAGCGCGATTTCGGGCAAGACCGTGTGCTGTGCGAACGTGGAGCAGCCCATGTAGTGATGGATTTTGGTCTTACCGATCGAAAAGCGGCTGCTGCCATCGGGCATCAAGCCTTGTCCCTGTGTGGCGCGAATGGCGGTGCACAGGTTGGTCTTGCGGCTCAGGCACGATTTGCAGCCGCGACACTCAGGCGTGTACAGCGGGATCACGTGATCGCCTTTTTGTACGGCGGTCACGCCCGGTCCCACGTCGACCACTACGCCGGCACCTTCGTGGCCAAAAATCACGGGAAACAACCCCTCGGGATCTTTGCCTGACAGTGTGAACTCGTCGGTGTGGCACACGCCGGTGGCTTTGATTTCTACCAGGACCTCGCCCGCACGTGGCCCTTCTAGGTCTACGTCTTCGATGACCAGGGGCTTGCCTGCCTCATATGCGACTGCTGCGCGTGTTCTCATCGGCGCACTATCGCCGTCCTCTGCGAATCTGTGAAGAGGTCGGTGGTTGCGAGGCGAACCGAGCCTAGAAATTCGCAACTTGCTGTGTCACGCTTCGCGCTCACAGCGGCCGTGCATTGATGCAGACGGTCGGGAAGAACCGGCGGTAGGGTGACGTAACCTTGCCCCGGGAGCCCCGCCAACATGCAACAGCCCGGAAGCTTGAAAAGGAGCGGAAGGTCCCAGATGAGTGCAAGCGATGCCGAAGCTTGGGCACGCTTACGCCTCGTTGAGGGCCGATCTAGTGCCGAGCTGTGGGAGCTTGTGCATGCCCTCGGTCAATCGATGCTCACCGTGGGCGCAGGGCCCGGTTGTAGCTGGATCGTGCAGGAATCGGGCGTGGCACCGGTGCACTTTTCCCTGCATTGGGATGGCAGCGCGTTGCGCATCGCGGACACCCACGGCGTAGGCAACCTGCGCGTCGACGGTGCACCGGTCACGGCAGAATGGCGTTTGATTAGCGGTCGCGCGCGCATCGATTTTGGACAGGCGGCGATCGTGGTTGAGACGTCGACTGGCCGCGCACCAGACTTAGGCCATCCCCTCGACCGGAGCGCGTTGGCTCCGCTTTCGGCCGCGGTGCCGCGCTCAAGCTCGCATCCACCCAAAAATAGTGAAGTTGCTGCGCTCTCCGCGCCCAAGGCCACGCTGCTTGGGGTCGTGCCGCCTACCGCGCGCGGCACCCCCATCATGGCTAGCGCTCCTCAGAAAGCGCCTGCGTCGAGTCTCCCCGCCCGGCAGGCTCAGGGCGGGCCCGCGCAGGCCGACAGCTTTCGTCCCAAGCGTCCCAGCGACAATGCTCGGGCGCCCAAGCCTACGCTACTCGGCATGGCGGCTCAGGTGAGTCCGTCCGCAGCGCCTGCGGGTCCCGCGTCGACGCCCCCTGGCCCTCGGCCGAGCTTGAACCAAACCTTGCACGGCCGCGGCCCCACGAGCCCTGACCACGTGGCAACTCGCCCCTCACAGCGCGTAGGTGGCGCATCGCTGACGGACGGCGATCAGCGCACCATGCCAGGCTTCCCGGGCGCAGGCGGCGGCGATGCAGCGGCAGTCACGATGTCTGCTGGCGGTTCCATATCGAGCGTGCCTCCCGGCCGTCGCGAGACCCAGCGCGGCGTGATCAGCGTTCCTCCCGGCGCGGTACCCGGTGCCGTGAGGCAGATGCGCGTGAAGCCGATTTCGGATCAGGCGCCGCCCACATCGTCCAACCCTTCCCAGCGCTGGCCCTACGAAGAAGACGCCTCCCCCGCGGAGATTTCGGCTAACCCCAACGATCTGCACGGGCGCGATGTGCCCCAGGCCGTCCTGGTCGGCCCCGCTGCTTACGCCGATTTCGGTCAAGCCTATCCGAGTGCGGGCGATCGCCTTTCAGATGCCCCGACGGAAATGCGCGATGTAGGTCACTTCGATGCGCGTCGTCGCCGTCGCCGCTTTCCTTGGCATTACGTGGGGCTCGGCGCGCTGACAGTGCTCGCTTATGCGGCCTGGTTGTACTTGCTCGATCATTTGTGATCACTTGCAAGCGCGGCGTTCACGCGATCTCTGCGCACGCTCTGAGTATGCTTCGCGCTTGTGACGATGGACGCGGACCGGATCGTTTAGTACATGGCCGTCACCATGGAGCGTAAGCCCGTACTGATCCTCGATTTTGGCGCACAATACACGCAGCTCATCGCGCGACGCATTCGCGAGCAGCGTGTGTATTGCGAGATTCATCCCTGCACGATGCCGCTCGCGCAGATTCGCGCTCTCGACCCACAAGCAATCGTGTTGTCAGGCGGTCCGCAGAGTGTGTACGAAGACGGCGCGCCCACGGTCGATAAGGGCCTGTTCGAGCTCGGCATTCCGATGCTCGGCATCTGTTACGGCATGCAGCTCGTATGTCATTTACTGGGCGGCAAAGTCGAGCGTGCAGACAAGCGCGAATACGGCCCCGCACGCATCGACATCAGCCACGCAGAAGGCGTGTTCGATGGCTTCAAAGCAGGCGAAAGCGTCGATGTTTGGATGAGCCACGGCGACAGCGTCAAAGCGTTGCCTCCCGGCTTTAGAGCCGTTGCTACCACGCCCAGCACACCGTTTGCGGCCGCCTACAGCGCAGAGCGTAAGTTCGCGTGTGTGCAGTTCCATCCCGAGGTGAACCACACCGCACGCGGCGAAGAGATGCTGTCTGCATTCTTGTTCAAGGTCGCAAGTTGCGAGCCCAGCTGGACGCCCGGTTCTTTCGCAGAAGACGCTGTCCAAAAAGTACGCGCACAAATGGGCGACAAAGGGCGCGCGGTCTGCGGACTATCGGGTGGCGTCGATTCGTCGGTCGCTGCGGTGCTCGTATCGAAAGCGATTGGCGATAGGCTTACCTGCATTTTCGTCGACAACGGCGTGTTGCGCATGGGCGAAGCCGAAGAAGTCGTGCGCATGTTCCGCGATCACTTTCATCTTCAGCTCATTCACGTCGATGCCCGCGACAAGTTCATGAAGGCGCTCGAAGGCATCAGCGACCCCGAGCAAAAGCGTAAGATCATCGGCAAGAACTTCATCGACGTATTCGATGCTGAAGCGCACAAGCTCGGCGATATCGACTACCTCGTACAAGGCACGCTCTACCCCGACGTGATCGAAAGCGTGTCGTTCAGCGGCGGCCCGAGCGCCGTGATCAAGACCCACCACAACGTGGGTGGCTTGCCCGACAAGATGAAGCTCAAGTTGTGCGAGCCCTTGCGCGAGCTGTTCAAAGACGAAGTGCGTGAAGTCGGCGCGACGCTCGGCATGCCCAAGCACGTGCTCTGGCGTCAACCGTTCCCGGGGCCAGGTTTAGCGATTCGTTGTTTGGGCGAAGTCAGCGAAGACAAGCTGCGCATCTTGCGCGAAGCCGATTCGATCTTCGACCAAGAGATTCGCGAAGCCGGCTTGTACGAGGCGTTGTGGCAGAGCTTCTGCGTGCTCTTACCCGTGCGCTCAGTGGGCGTGATGGGCGATGCACGCACCTATGATTTCACGATCGCCGTGCGCGCCGTGGAATCGAAAGACGCGATGACGGCCGATTGGGCCCGCTTACCTTACGAGCTGCTCGCGCGCGTCAGCAATCGCATCATCAACGAAGTACGCGGCATCAATCGCGTGGTCTACGACATCTCTTCCAAGCCGCCTGCCACCATCGAGTGGGAGTAGGGCGAGGATGTCGAAGGCGCTGCAGGCGCTCGTACTGTTGGCTTTTTTTGCGGCCACGGCCGGCTGCGCGAGTACGCAACAGCCCCGCGCGCGCGAGCCGATGGCGGAGCTCCGCATCATTGCCGTGCCTGAGAATGCGCTGGTCGAAGTCAACGAACGCAGCGTGGGCTCTGCACGCGTCTTGGCGCAGCGTCCGGCCAAGCTCAAAGTGGGAGTGAAGCGCATCACGCTCACGGCGCCTGGTTACTTCCCACACGATCTCGAAGTCAACTTGCCCAAGGGCGAGACTAAGATCGAGATCACGCTGCGGGCTGTTCCGCGCTGAGCTTACTGTTCGGGGGCGTGCCCGATGCATGAGGAGTGCGCCATTCTTGGCTGCTTGCCTCACTTCGCTGTTGACGCTGACCTCCCTCGCATCGTTCTATCCGCGCCAGTGTTGACTCCGTAATCATCCGTCGCCTCCAACGACGGCATGTCTGAGTCTGTGCAGGGGAGGGCGTCATGCGTAGCAACTTGGCTTGGGCTGTGATGGGGGTGCTCGCCGGGATCGCGACGGGCTGTTCGAGCGATTCTGAGGCGAAGGGAGAGAGCCGAGACAACATTGTCGCGGACGCTGGCCCCGAGGAGACGGGCGAGGTCGGCGATGAGACCGTCAAGCTCGACGAGGGGAAGCCGATCAATGCACCCCAGCTCGAGTGGACATACGTTGAGCTTCCAGGCTCGAAATGTCGCGACGGTAAGACCACCGGCATCGGCGTCAACGTCAATCCGGCCTCGGACAAGCTACTCATCTTCATGGAGGGTGGCGGTGCCTGTCTTGAGACCCTCACCTGCGCTGCCAACCCGCGCTCCTGGGGCGCGAGCAATCTTGGCGCAGGGCCCGCGACGACCTCGATTGTGAAACGGGATGACCTCGTCAATCCCTACGCAGATTGGAACATGGTCTACGTCCCTTACTGTTCGGGCGACGTCTTTACTGGCACGAACGAGAGAGGCGCCAACGGCGAGCCTCAAACCGGCTACCTCAACTTCACGAAAGCCCTCGAGCGTGTGGTGCCCACCTTCAAGAGTAAGGTCGACATGGTGGTGCTCGCCGGTCACAGCGCAGGCGGCTTCGGCGTGGCCTGGAACTGGATGCGCACCCAGGATGCTTTCGGGAAGGTCCCCGTGCACGCCTTCGACGACTCCGGCCAACCGCTGGGGCCGATGTACTTGACCCCATGCTTTCAGCAATATGTGGCGAAGCTGTGGGGCTGGAAACCAACCATTCATCCCGCGTGCACGGACTGCGACGTCGACGCGGGAGACGTCGTGCGTCCGCTCATCGAAGCCGCGGTCACGCGCAAAACCCAGGGCCGCTACGCACTCCTGACGAACGACGAAGACGGCGTGATCAAGACGTTCTTTTCCTACGGACTCGACAATTGCAGCGCGCTCAAGGGTGGGCTTGCGCTACCTAAGGCTTACCCCATGGGCTTGTTTGCGGATGGGCTCGTGGAGCTTCACGAGCGCATCAAGCCGTTCACGAACGCGGCGATCTACGAAATCGCGGGTGGCGGTCACGTGCTGACCGGCTCCACCAACGCCTGGAACACGGCGGTCGAAGACGTCACGATCTTGCAGTGGACCAACTGGTTTATTACTGGCAGCCCGGAGTGGCGCAGCGTAGGCCCCTGACACGGATCACGATGGAGAAGGATGTATAAGGATGCCGCGGGCCATGATGAATAAGCTTGGAATCAGTATGTTGTGGGGAGCGCTTTCGCTCGCAGCTTGTGGCGACGACAAGAGCACGAGCGCAGACAACGGCAACACGTCGGGCATCGATGACACGGGCGATGCCGGCTCGCCTAAGAGCTGCGTCACCGGTCTAGTGCCGGTAACGGGTGCGATGGCGACGAGCGTCAAGCCCGTATACACCTGCGATGCGAAGCCCTCGAGCAAGATGGCCGACAGTCAGAATGCCTGCCGCAACGACAGCGATTGCGAGATCATCGACAGCGACATGGTGCGCGAAATAGCGCGCGTGTGTGCGCTCAGCTGTCGCAGCTATACCGAATGCGATGAGCTCGACGCCTGCAACAAGAAGTGTGTGGCCGATACCACGGCCATGAAGGTCAAGGCGCCCGGCCTGAGCGGTGCGTGTTCTTCGTGCTACGCGCGCATTGCAGGTTGCGCCCTCGAAAAATGCTTGTCCGAGTGCTCCGCCAATGCTGATTCGCCGGAGTGCGTGAAGTGCAGCTTCACCAGTGGTTGTCGCATTCCGTTCGAAGAGTGCAGCGGTCTCGACCGGAACTAGAGATGTCGATGCGTGCATCTTTCGTACGGTTCGCCGTGCTGTTCTTCGCGCTCGCGGCCATCATCCCGCGAGCCCAGGCGGCGGGGTTTGATACGCCGATCTTATACTCCGCCCGGCAAATGGGCATGGGTGGTACGGCGATAGGTTCGGTCGCTGATCCGTCGGCGGCCTTTCACAACCCTGCGGGCTTCGGCAACATCCGCGGACTGTCGGTGCTTGGCAACCTCTCGTTGCTGACGGGTAAGATCACCTCGAGTCCAGGCGTCGGTCTGGGCGACCTGCCCGAAAAGGGCGACAACTATCCTTCACGCACGTCGCAGCAGATCGTGGGGCCCGGTTTCCTGGTGGGCGCGGGCTATAGGCTTAGTGAGTACCTCTCGCTCGGTATGGCGGTATTTCCGGTGGCGTCGGCGTCGGGCGAATACCGGGGTAAGAGCCTCACGGGCAACGCGTCCATCGACAAGACGAAGCTCGTATTTCTCGAAGCGACGCCCGTGCTCGCGCTCACCTTGCCCCACGGCTTTCGGCTTGGCGTCGGCTATCGCATCACCTTTGCCGAGCTCGAACGCGTGCAAGGCGACACAGATAATCCGCGCAACTTCGACTTCAAAGCGAGCGGTCTCGACCTCAAGGGCGTGCGGGTGGGAGCCCAGTGGCGACTCGACCCCCATTGGTCCTTCGGCGCCGTCTATCGACATAAGATCGAGCCTAAGCTTACGGCTGACCGCGGCGTGGCCTATGCGGACGTGGTCGACCTCAAGACCAGCTTCGTCTTACCCTCCAAACTCGGTGCAGGCGTGCGTAGCGACTGGGGCCCCTGGGGTGTTGCGCTCGACGGAGAGTATGGTTTCTACAGCCAGAATGAGCGCACGCGTCTCGCGGGCTGCAACATCAATCAACCGCCGCAAGCCGAGAAGCCGAGCTGTCGCGTGGCTGGCGTGGCGCACAAAGCTGAGTACGCCGATAACGTGTTTGCCTGGCACAACGCAGTCACCGTGCGCGTGGGCCTGGAGTATCGCCTGCGAGAAGCTTGGCCCCTGCGTGCGGGTTATATCTTCGACGGTCAGGCCACCAACGTGCATTACCCATCCGCCTTCGGTACGCCTCCCGCCCCGAGCCACAGCGGAACGATCGGCGCAGGCTACCGCGCCGAGAAATGGCAGCTCAACGTCGCCGCCGCCCTGCGTACGGCTTCCGCGACGGTCAAGCCGTCAGACACGGCAGGGTATGACTGCGCCACCTGCGGCAAAGCCGGCAAGGACTACAGCCTGTGGCTTGCAGGCGGCTACGTCGACTTCTCATACGACTTCGAAGTAGGGCCGCTGTTCTGAGCCGCGGAGCGGGCGCTGCGGCACTCAGAAACGCAAATCGTTCGGTGTTAAAGCCATCCAAGATTGCCGGCCATGTCTGGATCGGACGAACTGCACGATCGAAAATGTCGTGAGCCATGCCCCGTGTCCGACGAACGTCACGCCTGCCCCCCGCGTAGATGGATCATGAGAGAACGACATGAGTCCGCCAAGCACGGTAACCAACCCATTTAGCGCAATATTGATGGGGCCAATCACGGACGCTCTTCCTCCCCCGACAGGTCGCCTCGCGCGATCGTCTTCCTTTGCGCGGCGCGCTCGCGGAATATTGCTGAGACGCAGCGTGCCATCGACCAAGTAGGCCACAGACAAGAGCGCGTGACTGACGCCTACGCCCCCGACAAAGGACTCACTGTCGTGGGTGAGGAGCAGCCCGGCCGCCAAGCCCGCCGAAGCAGCGGAGAATCCGTACATGATCAATCCCGAACGCTTGAAGCGAAGGCCGGGGTCCTCATCCTCAGCGGCCACGGACGAAGGCA
>JBKJIA010000573.1:0-3390 GCA_046598735.1 Polyangiales bacterium | reverse complement strand
GTGCCTGATGGCAGCACGAAAACGCGCGCGCCGCTGTCGCGCGTGCCGCCGCTGAATGGCAGCGTGGAGCTACGCTATCGTCACCTGCCTTCGGGCGCTTACGCTGCCGGTGCGCTGCGATGGGCGGAGGCACAAGATCGGCTATCGCTCGTGGACAAGAGTGATGCACGCATCCCGCCAGGTGGCACGCCGGGATACGCCGTGTTCGAGCTCCGAGCTGGCTTGCGCGTGCGCGGGCACTTCGTCTTGTCGTTGTCCTTCGAAAACATTTTCGATGCCGCCTATCGCGTTCATGGCTCTAGTATCAACGCGCCCGGGCGCGGCTTGAGCGCTGGCCTGAGCATTGGTTACTAAGGCACGAGGAGAAGTGATGGGGAAAAGAGCCACACTGGTTTGCTTAATGTTTGGCCTCCTCGCATGCGGAGACGACATCAAAGGCGGTGACAGCAGCAGTGACGGGAACCTGTTTGGTGAAGGCGAAGAACCCGGCGGCGTGAACCCCGCCGTGACTGGAGCTTGCATCCCCTTCACCGAGCCGCTCGAGACGGACTACAAGCCAGGCGCCGATGACGCTTGGCCCGAATGTATGTCGGACGATGGCAAGTTTCATCCGATCGAGCCTAACATCAGCTCATCGGCGCGCACGCAGGCGTTCGAAGATATCGGTGCGCTGCTGTTCGACGCAGACAAGGATGCCAGCAAAGCGGACTTTCTCGCCGCTCGTAAGATCTACGACGAAGAAGAAGGCTTGGGCTCGCGCGTGGTCCGTCGCTACGACCCACACTACAAGATTGAAGGTAAGGTCGACTGCACCGTGGCGGAAGATGTGGATGACAATCCGGACTACTGCGCTGGGCCCGCCAAGATCTTGCGTATTGTACAGACAGCGTTCAAAGCAGGTTACGAAGGTAAGGAACCACGCTGGCATGCGGGCCGTCTGGAAGGCGCGTTACTTTGGTTCTCGGTCATCTCCGAATACAAAGAGACGCTTTCCTGTGCCGAACAGAACATCGGTGACTGCGACTCCGCCTACGGCTATTACGACGCAGCGGGCAAGGGCATCGGCCTAGGTGGCTATATTCGTGAGGTCGACCCCGAGGCCGACAAAGCTGCCAAGCTGGGCGCGCTTGCCGTGAGTTGCTGGCGTGAGAACGATGACGCGTTGCCGGCCACCGACCTTACTCTTCGCGAGCAGGCTCGCACGCAGTTTGATCGTCCTGTGCTGAAGGGCACGATTTCCGTGTTACTCGACCGCATCAAAGCGGTGGAAAGTACCAGTGGCGAGGCCCAACGCTTTCATTGGGGGTTCGTCACGGCGCTGCTTGGCTCGATTCAGTCCCAAGTCTACCGCGCCAGTGGATCGGACAAAATCATCGCCCAAGCACGCACTGCGAGCGCACCGGATGATGTCGACCTCGCCCAGCTCAAGACAGCGTTGACGGGCATCGTCGAGTGCGCCGACTGACACTCAGATCGAGTGTGGCAGCGAACCCGCGCAAGACCTCAGCTATCCCTCGCCACGCCTCACGCTGCCTCTTGCTTCAGGGAGAGCGTGTCTTCGATCATGGACTCGATGCTTGAGCGACGTGCGGCTTGCAGCTCAGCCTCGTCGTACAAGTGATGCATCAAGCTATCGGGCAGGCCTGCTACGCGCTGCGCGATCTTACCAATGGCGGGACCGATGAACGGATTCGTGAAAGCAAATTGACCAAATGCCACTGCGCGCCAAAACGGCCGGTCGCGCACTCGATCGCGAGCACCGAGTAGCTGCACGCGCTTGAACGCTTCGCGCATGCGCTTGCCGGTGGGATCCACGCGTGCGAGCGGCGTAAAGAACACGCCTTCGAAGAACGGCGCCGCATGGTAGAGAAGGTTGGAAATCGCCCAACTCGCGCGCGCCAGTTGCGCCCAACCCGACTTGGGCTGCGTGCTCAACCACAACTGATAGTCCTCGGACGCGTAATACTCGACCATGTGGAAATCCATTGCGATATGCCGCGATTCGTCGCGATTGATCAGGTTCATGGCCTGTTGCGACATGTCATCGTGCACGTAGTCGTTCAAAGAGCGCAGCAGCGCCACGTCCAGCAATAGCTCGCCGCCGGTGATGTACGCATTCGCCACCTCGGCCGAGACCTGCTTGAGCGCGTCGACAAAGTAGGGCCGAAAGCGCGTGAGATGCGGATTCTCCGCATAGGTTTGATAGCGATGCACGTCGTAATGGCTCGCTAGGCGCGCCGCCACCGCCGCATGCCGGATTTCATCTTTCACGAAGCTGCGAAAGATCTCCTTGAGCATTGGATCATCGGTGCGTTGCTCCTGGACGCGGAAGAGCTCCCCAGCGAGCATCTCGATGCCGGCCATGTCCGTGAAGTATTGGACGATGGCCTCCTCTTCGTCGCGGGCCATGGGCCGAGGCTTGACGCTCCAATCGAGATCTTGGATTGACCATTGGTCGCGTTCGCACCGGTCGCGCATCCGCTGCAGATCCATCATCTACCTCCCACCAAACGTCCTGGCCCAGGCCTGTTTTAGGGTCGCATGGATTTGTTTCAAACCCGAGTTTTGTATCGTAATCGAATCTGATTAGACTTTGCTATCGAGGAAGATACTCGGCCGGCACTTCCACGAACATGGCGCTGGCCTTGGCCGTCACCACACCCTTCGCGCGCAACGTCCCATCTACGTAAACCAGCCGCCCGATCCGCTCTTTTACCCAACCCTCAAGCTCAAGCTCCGTGTCGAGGGGCGTAGGGCGTACGTACTTGAGCGAGAGCTTGCCGGTCATACCTGATAATCCGGCTAGCGTCTGCGCAAAGCCCAAAAACTGATCGAAAGCGGCCGCGATATACCCGCCGTGCACGTGCCCAGGCGGGCCCTCGTAGGGGGCGCTGAAACGCACTCGGCCGTAGGCACGATCTGCCGTGCGATGCATCTCGAGCGGCGGCGCGAGTGGATTGGCGAGGCCGTAGAGTGGGTTGATTTCGTGGGCCACCGCGACGAAACGCCCGATACCGAGGTCGCGCGTATTCGCGAGCAACCCCACGTAATGTGGCGCGTCTGCGAGCGCTTCCAGCGCGCGTTCTACGTGCGATATCGCCTGGGCGTAAGCCTCGACGCTGGCGTCCGCCGACGTGACTTCAGCGATCAATGCGCGCACTTTGTCCGCGAGTTTGCGCCTTTCGGTCCAGTGTTCATCAGGGGCGGGCGCCTCACGGTTCGCACCCTCATGCAGCTCGGCGAATCTGTTCATCCCTTGACCAAGTCCATACACGCTGTCACAACTTCGCGCCCGGGCGCAGCGTTCGCCCCGGAAAGCTTTTTTGAGGAGCCAAGAGCCATGCGCGACAAGATTCGTCTGATCTCCACGGCCGGCACCGGCTTCGAGTA
>JBKJIA010000550.1:0-4934 GCA_046598735.1 Polyangiales bacterium | reverse complement strand
CCTAGCGAGTGAGACAAATCTTACCAACGTGGCCGGCATCACGCATTTGTTCCAGAGCCTGCCCGCCCCTGCCCGCGCCGGCTCACGCTTCCCAGATCACCTTACGCTTGGCCGATGCCCAGCGCTCTATGTTGGGTTCGTAGCGAGCTTCCACGACGCCGCGCTTGAGCTTCATCGTTGGCGTGAGCAAATCGTTTTCAATGCTCCACTCGTCTTTGGCGATGACGAAGAAGTCGAGACGCTCGAACTCTTCGATCTGAGCATTGACTTGGGCGTGCAGGCGCGTCAGCTCTTGTTCGATTTGAGGTTTATCGACCGTCCCTGCCTTGACCTGCTTGCGCCACGCCTCAGACAACATGATGATCGCAAAAGGAGCGGGTAGCCCGGGGCCCGTAACGCACGACATCTCCACATTCGGATCGGCATTGAGCAGGTTCTCGATCGGCGCCGGCGAAACGTACTTACCCTTGCTGGTCTTGAACAGCTCCTTCACCCGCCCGGTAATCTTGAGCCTTCCCTCGCTGTCGATCTCGCCCCGATCGCCCGTCTTGAGGAAGCGGTCTTCCGTATAAGAGGTGCGCGTCAGCTCCGGGTCCTTGTAGTAGCTCTTCATGTCGCCCGGACTCTTGACTAAGATCTCCCCTACCGGACTAATACGTACCTCTACGCCGGGCAACGCATTACCCACGTAGCCGGGCCGCGAGTGCCCCGGCAGCGAGATATGCGAGTAAGCAAAGTTCTCGGTCATGGCGTACCCCTCGAGCAGCTCGAGGCCCAGCGATTGGTACCACTCGATGAGCTCGGGCGGAATCGGGGCCGAGCCACTAATGGCTGCGCGCGTCTGATCGAGGCCGAGGCCTTTCAAAATCTTCCTTTTGACCAGCCCCGAGACGAGTGGAATCTTGAGCAGCAAATTGAGCTTCTTGGGCGGCATTTTCGCGTAAACGCCACTTTGAAACTTGAGCCACAGGCGCGGCACCGAATGGAAGATGGTGGGTCGAGCACGCTGCACGTCCGCTACGAACGTCTCCAGCGATTCTGCAAAAAATACCCGACAACCGTTGGTGAGCGAGGCGAGCTCCACGGCGGCACGCTCAAACACGTGCGCTAGCGGAAGGTAAGAAACCAGTCGATCGTCTGCCCCCAAGTTGAGCGTGAGCGCGATCCCCTTCCCAGATACGGCGATGCTAGTGAAAGTATGTTCCACACCCTTGGGCCGACCGGTACTCCCCGAGGTGTAGACCAGAAGCGCGGTCTCATTGCCGCCACGCACCTTATGGCCCGCCATAGGCTGAGTGTTCTTGATGATCTCATCCCACGCGGGAAAGTTGGTTTTGGGGCTAAGCGGGAAGGCGATGCACGGCATGTCCGCTGGAATAGATACCGATTGCTCCGCCCAGCTGTCGAGCTTGCCTATGAACAGCATCCTGGATTCGCTGTGCTCGAGGATGTAGCGGACGGTTTGCCCATTGAGCGTTGGGTAGAGCGCCACGGACACGTAGCCCGCCATCCAGATGGCCAGGTCTGCGAGCATGAAGTGAGCGGAGTTCTTGGCAAGAATCGCGATTTTCGCGCCCGGCGCAAACCCCAAGGATTGCAGATGGGCTGCCATGCGGCGCGCCTCATCGAGTGCCTGCGTCCACGTGATGTCGCGAACTGCGCCGCCGCCGAGGGGCTGCGTGAGGTAGATGCGCGAGCCCTGCTGCTTTTCCCAATGATAGGCGCGCTCAAGCGGTAGGTCGCTCGCTTCGATCTGCATAAATCTCCTCCAAGCCGCGGGGGCGCAGCCGGGGGGCATCCTTGCTTATGCGCGCCGGCGTTTCAAGAGGCGGGCACCCACTTGGACACCGGCACCGTGCAGTCTTTTGCGCCACTCATCGAGGTACACAGATTCTGCGAGCCCATGCGCGAAAGCCAGATCTCGGTCTTGATGGCCGCCTCGAGTGGGACGAAGCCATGTAGCTCACCCACTTGATCGAACGCCCCGGGCTTCCGTGCGCCTGCGCAGGAGAGCTTTTCATCGAGTGACATCTGCCAGCGCAAACCGCGCATATGCAGCTCGAGCCGCGCAAAGTCGTACTTGTTGTCCAGCCACATGACCATCACGTAGTCCTTCGTAGAGGATGTGGGTCCGAGGTTGAGCGTGCGCGCCGAGCCTGACGTGGAGAGCATCGCGGGAATGCCGGTTTCTGCATTCCATACTCCCTTCGCGTTGAAGCTCTCTCCGCCCAACTCGAACGGTCCCGTGACCGAGGTGAACTTGCCATCCTTGTTCGGAAGCGCGTTGCCCGACGTCGCAGTAAGGTCCGTGCCGTCGGTGCCCGAGCTGAGCACGGTCACCCAGTTATAGAGATCGTTCTCGATGGCGAACTTGTTCACGCCCGCCACCGCCGAAATCGCAAAGTAGGCGGGGCGCATCAGCGCCAGCGAGGTGAGCTTGAGCGCTGGTTTTTCCACCTTGGAATTGTCGGTGCGCTGGCAGCAATTCACGCTCGCGCCTTGTGCGCTCACCATGTTACCTGGACACGGATCTTCGCTGCTCTTGCCCGTGACCGGAGCCTGCGCGCTTGGCGTCCCAGCCTCGTTCATGGCGACTGCCTGGAACGATACCTTTCCTTCGAGTGCCCACGCGTTGCACGCGGGCTTACAGCGGCCGATGGGATCACATGCATCCGCGACGCAACCCTCAGGCCCGCAGTAAGAGTCTGGGTAACCAAGTTCGGTGTTCGGCAGCTTTGGCAAGTTGTTGGGATCGCAAGCGCTGCCATCACCTTCCATCACCGCGCCGTTGCCGCCCGCGTCACTGTCGTCGCTACCGCCGCTGCTGGTTTTGTCGTCGCCGCAGCCCGCGCCTGCTGAGGCGAGCAATGCCAAGCTCAGCGCTACCCCTAATCTGTTGATCATCAGTCGCCCCCAAAAACAGGAAAATCAAGAGCCCGCCCGGGCACCCCAACATCGGTGAGCACCGGCAATTATTTCATGGGCGCGAATAACACGGGAGCCTTTATGATGTAGGCAAATCGCCGTGCAATGGTTTGCGGTAGTCACCCACGCATCTGCGATGCGAAGATTCGGGCAGGTCATGCCTTTCGGGTCTCGAATCGGCCCGGCGCTTACGATCGCGGCCAGTGTTTTCCTCGGCGTCGCAACGTTCGGAACGTTTGCGAATCGCTCTGTATTAGCGGACGCACTACCAACCGCTGCCTTGCCCATCGGTCATGGCGCAGATAACCCGGCACTGCCTGGCGGCGAGCACGTGATATCGGCCGAACAGCCCGCGCGTTTGGTCGCGACGGCATTCGCTGGCTACGGACATACCGAACGCATAGTGGGCAGCCCGGCGGTCCACGAGCGCGCGCTAGGCGATCTCGCGTTGTCGTTCGCTCCGGTGCCCGCGCTGATGATCGGGGCCACGGGCTTGGCCCGCTTCGATGCGCATCGCGCAAACGGTAAACGCCAAGATGAAGGCGCAGCATTCGGCTCCGCCCTGGCCGCACGCTTCCGGCATGAGCTTTCGCGCGAGCTCGCCTTGGGCGCGGACCTGACGGTTTTGTTTCCGCCTGCCAAGGGCGTACAACGCGGCCTTTCGGCAACCAGCCCTGCGTTGCGCGCGCTCGGCACGTACAGCCTGCCCCATCACGTGAACGTGTCGCTCAACGCCGGCGCAAGGCTCGATCGTTCTCGCTACGCAGTTGCGGATTCAGACAAGCTCAGCGTGAATGATCGCATCGCTGCGGGCCTATCGGCAAGCAACGCCATCTTGCTCGGTACGATGACGAGCGCGCGCGTTGGGGGGTTTGTACTGACTGGCGAGTGGAGTTGGGATCTCGGCATAGGGAGCGCGGCCCCTGCAGCCCTCGCGTCACCTATGCGCGTCGAGGCGGGGGTGCAACGAGCGCTCGCGGGCGGCCTGTTTGCCGGCGCATTGGTTGGCGTCAGTCCATCGGCGAGACCGCGAGCAAGCGCGCTCTCACGCATCGAGCCGCGTGTATGGGCGGGTCTTACGGTTGGCTTCCTGTTCGAGCGCGTCAAAGAAAAGCAGGCGGTCGCAGCAGCCCCCGCCACAGAGCCACGAATCGCGCAGGCTCCCGCCCTCGCGCCGCAACCACCTGTCCCCGTCGCCCCCAACTTGCCGCCCGGTCAGATTCGCGGACGTGTGCGAAGCTTGCGTGGCAAAGCGTTACGCGCGCAGATCGAAGTATTGCCGCTGGGCCAAAAACTTGAGACCGATGCCAAAGGTGCTTTCGTGATCGATGTGCCTCCCGGACATTACAGCGTCGTGGTGCGCGCCGAGGGCCACGAACAGCAAGAGCGGCCAGCTGAAGTCGAGCAAAACGGCGTAACCATCCTGGTGGTCGATTTGCGTAGGAGCAAGCGTTGAGCGTCCAGCTGGCGCGCGCACTGCTGCTCGCGCTCGCGATCGCGTGCGTCGCTTCATGCCATCGCTGTGGCGAGGAAGTAGTCGCCGAAATCGCCAGCGCCAAAGGAGACGTGCAGCGCGATCACCGCTCGTTTCCTGGGCAATTTGCGGCGGCGAGCGCCACGGACACATTGCACTTGGGCGATGGTCTGCGAACGGGGCCCGACTCTGCTGCGGAGCTCAAGCTGTTTCCAGATGGCGTGGCCCGCATCGAACAACGCACGCTCATACGTTTCATGAGCGAACGGCCCGCCGACGGTGTGGAACGCCTTACCATCGAAGAAGGTGTGATCGAGCTCGATGTCACCGCGGTGGATCTGGAGCTCGATACTGGGCACGGCGTGGCCCGCGTTAGCCGGGGCAGCAAAGTTCGCGTACGCGCGAGCGAGCCCAACGATGTGCAACTCGATGTATTGATCGGACGCGTGCAGATCGAACGCCAAGGCCAGGCGCAAGAGACGGGCAAGAGCGGGCAAACCCTGACCCTCGCCGCCCCGAGTCTTTCCAAATCACA
>JBKJIA010000292.1:0-4197 GCA_046598735.1 Polyangiales bacterium | reverse complement strand
TGCAGCAAGCGGGTAAGTTTGACAAGGTCGACCTCTACAAGAACGCCAGCAACGCCAATGCGGGCGAGCAACACATGATGGACCTCGATGGCGACGGCGATTTGGATATCGCTTGGGCGGTATTTGGTCCGTCCGGTGCGAGCGCGATCCTAGGGCTCAACTCACACGTTTACGGCTTCTTGCAGAACTGACGCGTACCGGTTCCTGACTGTTTCTCATGCTCGGCGCGCTTCGTGAAGACGACAGCGCGCCGTTTTGCAAATATCGATTGGAAGGGGCTTCGAATATGTCTGCACTTAGGATGAGCTGCGTGGTTGCGTGCGTGGTCGCGCTCGGATGCGGCGCCGATGAAAGAGGCTCGGGGCCTGAGAATACCAACGGCGCGACTAATACGGATGGTAACTCCGCAGGTGCAGGCGCTGATGCCAACGGCGGCCCTGGGGCCGGCGGCAACCAAACGAGCGGTCAAGGCAGCACGGACGGCGGCGGCACGGGCGGGGATACGGGCGGCAAGGGCAATGATGCCAGCCGCCTGCCGCCACTTTCTGCGGCGTGCAATGGTAAGGTCAGGCCCGGCGTGTCAGGTGAATTGCCCAAGTTCACCAGGGCGACTGTGACCGCTCAAGCGGGCGCGGCCTATCTTCATCCGGCCGATCTCAACGGTGACGGGTTCCCCGAATTCCTGCTCACGAGTTTGTCCGAAGGCTTAGATATCGCCTCAACGCCTCCTCTCGATTTTGGAGGCGCGTACGTTCTGAGTCGTGAAGGTGGCGCGCCCAAAGGCGAGCTCGGCGACTACAGCGTGACCAAAGGCTTCGATAAGTCCGCGAAAATAGCGTGCCCCAACGCCTCCGAGACGTTCGATGTCGACGGCGATGGCATCAAGGACTGGGTGATCGGCGCAGGCTTTCTCCTGAAGGGACAAAGCGACAGCAATATCGTGTGGATGAAATCGGATGGTAAGGGTGCGTTCGGCACGCCCAACCAGTTGCCGGTGCCGGATAGGACCTGCTGGTACCACATCGCTCTCGGCATCGATATCGACGGCGACAAGGACAACGACTTTATCACCTCCTGTCACGTGGGTGATGTGATGACCGCAGCCACGGGCGCGAGTCGCGTCGAGTGGTTCGAGAATGATGGCAAGGGCGGCTTCAAATCACACGCAATCGGCGCCGGCGGGGGCTCGCTGCTCAGCTTGTGGGACTTGGACGCGGACGGTGATCAGGACGTGATCGCTCCCCAGTTCTTCGGGCCGGAGTCGATGGTCTGGTACGAGCAAACCGAGAAGAACGGCGCCAAGTGGGTCAAGCACATCGTCAACAACACCACCGGCCGCGGCTTCATCGTGAAGTTTGCCGACATGAATGGCGACGGTAAGGTCGACATGCTCTATGGCAATCACAACAACGAGATCGCCAAAGATGCCGCCCAGAAGATCATGGGGTTGTACTGGTTCGATCTACCCGAAGCCGGCAAGGTTCGCGGCTTGACGAATTGGGATGCCTATAAGCATACGATCTACGAAGGTTTCGTCGTCGATGGCTCGGACCCTGCCGAGCGCGCCGGTGCACCGGGTATGATCAACGTGGGCGACATCGATGGCGATTGCGACATGGATGTGACGGCGAGCGGTGACGGTGATCTCGGCCTCTACGCCTTCATTCAGCAAGCGGACAACAAATTCGATAGGGTCAACCTCTACGTCAATGCGAGTAACGCCAACTCGGGCGAGCAGCATTTGTACGACCTGGATGGCGATGGTGACCTCGACATCATGTGGGCAGTGTTCGGGCCTGCGGGTATCCGTGCGATCACGGGCCTCAACTCGCACGTCTACGCCTTCTTGCAGGATTGAAGTTGTCACCAGGCACTCCCTGAAGCCCCTTCGGGGGTAAGTTGGGGGTCCGTGGCGTCCCCCGCATCGTCGAGCGCACTCCTAATGCGTGTCCACGGTCGGCGCTGACCCAAGCGCGGGGATCCCACCCTTTTGTGGCCGCAGGCCCCGCCGGACGTGGATACCCGGCGGCGGAGAGCCACGGCTACACGTGCGGTCCCTCGCTACGGTCGCGACTTTCGAGTAGGCCGTTCGGCCAAGGGCAAGGGTAATTCCGACCCCAAGAGGATATTTGATGGATCTGGGGCCGTCATCTGCTAAGTGCTGGGAGCGAGTCCTCCCTTGTACGACTGTTTGCGTCCGTAACCCCCCAGACAACTCAGGTAGCCTTCCTCCTCGCTAGCGCCCGGAGCGTGGCTGCCTTCGCGGAGTCCAGTAATGTCCACGTGCTTTTCCGGTCGCATCCGGCATTTCCTGCTTGCCCTGCTCTTGACTGCCGCGTGCGCCGATGGTGGGGCTGGAGGACCAGCACGCGAAGACGAGGAAGGGGATAAGCCCTCCGTTGTGCGTGGAACCGGAGCAGCGCTTAGCTTGGCCAAGGGTAGGACGTTCGAGTACGAGCGGACCAGCCTGGGTTCGACCGGGTTGGACCTGACCACGGTGAAATCAGTGACGCGAGGGCCAGCGGTCCTCAATGGCACGTGGTCTGGTGATCTGAGCAAAGTCGGACCTCTAGACATGTTGCTCTGGGCCTGCACTAACGAAAGCTACGTGGTGGCTGGCTCGTCCGGCTTTCCCAGTACGTCCGCGAACTGTGAGTCTATCAACTCACCTTACCTTGGGACTGCCTCCGCCCAACCGGCATCCATCGCCTTGACGTTGGCTTGCGCAGGTCATTGGGCTCAGACTGTAGCCGAGGGGAGCCCAGTCTACATCAGTAAGTTCGACTATAATGCATGGAACTTCGTCTTTCCGGCGTACTCGGCTAACACGAAACCCAGTGCATCCCAAGACCTGAAGGCGATCTTTAAAACCATCCTGCGGCCCAACACCGAGCAAGTCGTATTCACCTTCCGCACGCCGTCACCCGCCGACGCGAGCACTTGGGCCCTAGTTGCAGCTGATTTTTTCCGTGAATCAGCGATTATCGCGGCGCGTACGTTAGATCCGCTGCAGTGTGACCCAGCAGCTCTTAGTCAAACTGTTACGGGCATCAAGGGCGAAGCACGGGTCGTTATGGATGTGGTCGCTGCGACGCTGACTGACGCGTCGACGGGTCTGATCGCGGCGTCTGAAAAGGCACAAGCACTCTCCGCGGCATCGGGTGCCGCCAAGTACTCCAATGCTCCCGACTTTCAAACGGCCACCATTCGTGGTTGGCGGGACCGACATGACTCGCGACTCGAGGGTGCCAGTATTTTCGTGCCCGTCAGCGAGGAGAGCTTCGAGCAACGCCAAGCAAGCGCACTCTGGGAAATGCGCAAGACGGACGTTGCCCCCGCTGCCGGCGATCAAGACGCCTATTACTACACCACCTATCCCGAGCTACCCGAGCCTGGTTTCAATCCGAATCGCGTGATCGGTTGGCTATACCCTAATAGTCCGATCCCCACTGGAATGACGGCGCTGACCACATGGCGCAGCGGAACCATCCCGGCCACTTTCGGGCCTCTAAGCCTGTCCTGGCCTCAGGTCAGGGTGGAAGGTTACTATGACCCCGCAGATGTCCAAGCGACGCTGTTCACGACCTCGAGTACGGGAACTGGCACTGCTTCGGACCCATGGCGTTGGCGTTATCTCAAGGCAGGTGAAGCGCCCCCCGCCGGCTGGCTCGTCCCCGACCAGATCCCAGCGAACCAGGCTCGCTTCCGCAGCGCGCCATTCGAGATTTCGCATACCAGCAGCTGGCGCTATCCGGTGGTCACGTCAACGCTGGATAGCGAAGGCGCCAAGCGGGCAGAGACGATTCTGCGCGACTTCCGCATCGATCCGCGCCTTGCCGGTGGCCGTAGCGCGACGTCCGTAGCTACCGACGTGCTCTACGCGATGCAAGGGCAATATAAATCCCTCTACGACAACGTGCCTTCTGGCATCACATTGCTGGACAAGCTCGGCATCAAGCTCGCCGATCTGGAACGTGCCTGTGCTCGCATTCAAGAGGTGCAGACCACGCTCGGTCTAACCATTGTTGACGATCCGGCGAACCCTGGCGCGCCTCCCAATCTTGCCGCGACCCCTAAGATCTACGGCAAGCCTAAGCTCGTGTACGGGACGAGGCGGCCCGTTGTGCCTACCGATCCCGCCATTATCTACGCCCGTACAGCCGGGCGTTTTAGCTACCCGCAGGTTCCACTCCCGGG
>JBKJIA010000257.1:0-6920 GCA_046598735.1 Polyangiales bacterium | reverse complement strand
CACTCGACAAGATGCGCGCGATTTCTCCGTTCTACCTTACGGTTCAGCTCAATCGGCTCGAGGAACTCGCGAGCCTGCTCTCGCTGCCGGAGCTGCCGCGCGCCACGCCACCGCCCGCTGCCCTGCCGCAAAAGAAGGCCAGCCCGGCAGCGCAGAAAAAGAAGCGCGCTTCCGCGAAGGGCGACTCCTGAAGCGCGCCTGATGCGGCAAGAGTTCGGGTAGAGTGCGAGCCATGGATCTGTTTGAGCGGCTTACGCAAAGCCCCGTCCTTCGTGCCTCGTTCGCCGCTCGCCGCCTGTTGCGTGGACCCAAGCGTCCTTCGTGGTCCCTCGAGATGGAGATCGCTTCCGAGTTTATGCGGTTGTATGGGCCTGTGTTGACGCGGTTATCTCCCGCGAATCAACGCAAAACCGCTGAAGGGCTGCTGCAACCCACGGACCTCGCCCTTGAAACGCCGCGAGACGCCGTGGATTTCGACGGTGTGTCCGCAACGTGGTTCAAGCCGCGCGGCCGCTCGAGCGATGCCGTGATCTACTACCTACACGGCGGTGGTTACATTCTTGGCTCGATGCACACCCATCAGAATCTCATCTCCGGTGTTTGCAAGGCTGCGAGCTGTGATTCGTTCGCGCTCGACTACAGGCTCGCACCAGAGCATCCGTTTCCAGCGGCCATCGAAGACAGCGTCGCAGGTTATCGACATCTGTTGAACGAGGGCATCGCCCCCGATCGCATTGTGATCGCAGGGGACTCCGCGGGCGGCGGGCTCGCCCTGGCCACGCTTTTTCAGCTGCGCGACCTGGGTCTACCGTTGCCTGCGTCCGCAGTCTTGATCTCGCCTTGGGCGGACATCGCTGGCAGCTCGACCACCATCGATTTGCACTCTCCTTACGATTACATCGTGCGGCCCCACTTGGCTTTGTGCGCCGAATGGTTGCTCGCAGGCCAAGACCCCAAGCATCCGCTCGCATCTCCAGTGCACGGCGACTTCAAGGGCTTGCCCCCGCTGTTGATCCAAGTGGGCGGCGCCGAGGCGCTGCTCGATGACGCCGTGCGCGTAGCCTCACGCGCGCGTGAAGCCGGTGTCGACGTACGCCTTGATGTGCACAACGACATGGTTCACGTGTTCCACATCTTCATGTCTTTCCTTCCCGAAGCACAACGCGCAGTGCACGAATTTGGCGCATTCGTACGCAGTACTACCGGCGCACGCGTGGCTCCTCCCCGTTTGTAGAGAGTGTTATGTCCGTCGACGCGTCGCCCTCCCCCGCGCCCTTCGCGCTTGCTCCGCAACAGCTCGACCTGTTGCGCCAAATCGAACAGCGCGTGCAGTGGATCTCGACCTACACGATCCATCATGCCAATCACGTGCGCCCGAATCTGGACGGGCTCAAAGTCGGTGGCCATCAAGCTTCATGCGCCTCGATCAACACGCTGTTGACGGCGCTGTACCTGAGTGTGTTGACGCCACGCGACAAGGTGGCCGTCAAACCGCACGCCTCGCCCGTATTTCACGCGATTCAGTACATGCTGGGCAGACAAACGCGCGAAAAACTCGCGGATTTTCGCGCTTTCGGGGGCGCGCAGAGTTACCCGTCGCGCACCAAAGACGTAGCTAACGTCGACTTCTCCACGGGCTCGGTAGGTCTCGGCGTGGCCGTCACCGCGTTCGCGTCGATGGTGCAAGACTATCTCATCGGACGTGACTGGCTGAGCACCGAGCAAGCCGGTCGCATGATCGCGCTGCTCGGGGATGCGGAGCTCGATGAAGGCAACATCTACGAAGCCTTGATCGAGGCGTACAAACACGACGTGCGCAACGTGTGGTGGATCGTCGACTACAACCGTCAGAGCCTCGACGCTGTCACGAGCGACCGCATGTTCACGCAGTTCGAGGACTTCTTTCGTTCGGTCGAATGGGAAGTCGTCACGCTCAAGTACGGCAAACGCC
Source organism: Polyangiales bacterium (assembly GCA_046598735.1). Taxonomy (GTDB): domain Bacteria; phylum Myxococcota_A; class Polyangia; order Polyangiales; family DASUME01; genus DASUME01. The sequence continues at coordinate 4,969 of JBKJIA010000257.1, read as the reverse complement.
AGCAGGCCATATTTCGCGAGCCCGGGGGCGAAGCCTTGCGCGAATGGATCGACGCGACCTCGAACGCGCTCTATGCCGCCCTTACCTTTCAAGGCGGCGCTGCCTGGCGCGAACGTTTGAACACGGACCTAGGCAGCGACGCGCGTGTGCGCGCCATCCTCGATCGACACTCCGATGCAGAGCTAGCGCGCTTGATGACAGACCTTGGTGGTCATTGCATGGAGACATGTCTGGAAGCGTTTCACGGCGTGCAAGGCGACAAGCCTCGCTTGTTCATCGCGTACACTACCAAGGGGCACGGTCTTCCCTTTCAAGGTCACAAAGACAACCATTCGGGCTTGATGAATCCTACGCAGCTCGAGAGCTACCAGCGCGAGATGGGCGTGCCTAAGGGACACGAGTGGGAACCGTTCGCAGGGCTCGATGCGGCCACGCAAAGCGCGATCGACGCCTTTCTCAAAGCCGTGCCGATCAGCCAGGAACCACGCGTCAAGCGCTCGATTCCGCAGGTCGAGCTACCGAGCGAAGCGACCTTCCCGTTGCCGGCGGGCGACAAGCAAGCCACCCAGGCCGCGTTCGGTAAGATCTTGCAGAGCTTGGCCCGCGAGAAAACAGACTTCGCCGATCGGATCGTCACCACGTCACCTGACGTCACCGTAAGCACCAACCTGGGTGGCTGGGTCAATCAACGCGGTCTGTTCAGTCGCGAAGGCCGCGAGGACGTGTTCAAGCAGGCGAACGTGCTCTCGCCGCAGCAATGGTTAGGTCATGCGAAAGGGCAGCACGTTGAGCTCGGGATCGCAGAGAACAATCTGTTCTTGAATCTTGCCGCATTTGGTTTGGCGAGCGAGCTGTTCGGCCAGCGCTTGTTTCCCATCGGCACCCTTTACGATCCGTTCATCGCGCGCGGCCTCGATGCGCTCAACTACGCCTGCTACCAAGACGCGCGCTTTTTGCTCGTGGCTACGCCGAGCGGCATCACGCTCGCGCCGGAAGGTGGCGCCCACCAGAGCATCTCCACGCCGCTTATCGGCATGGGCCAAGACAAGCTTACTTACTTCGAGCCGGCCTACGTAGACGAGCTGTCCGCGATCATGCGCTGGGCGTTTGAGCACATGCAGGCCGAGGATGGTGGCTCGGTGTACTTACGCTTGTCCACGCGCACGCTCGCGCAACCACAGCGCCACGACACCGGCTGGAAACGTGATTTGATCGAAGGCGCGTACTGGCATGTGCCTCCGCATGCGAATGCGCGTTTGGCACTTGTTTATACGGGAGCCGTGGCGCCAGAAGTTGCAGAAGCCCACGCGCAGCTGCTCGAGGATCTCCCGGGCGTTGGCTTGCTCGCGGTGGCCTCCCCTGATCGCATTCACGCCGCTTGGGTCGACTCGATGCAGCGCCCATGGCGCAATGGACCACTCGCCCATCAAGCCAGTCACATCGAAACCTTACTATCTCAGCTCGCACCAGACGCAACGCTCGTGACCGTGCTGGATGGCTCACCCGCTGCGTTGTCGTGGTTGGGTTCCGTGCGCGGCCAGCGCGTCATCCCGTTGGGCGTGTCGCACTTTGGGCAATCGGGCTCGATCGACGACCTTTATCGCACCTATCGCATCGGTACCGAGGCCATTCTCGATGCTTGCGCCAGCGCGCTCTTGCCTCGCTGAGGAAATGACATGACGGACATTCTCTTGCCGGCGGTGTCGCCAACCATGGAAAAGGCCACGCTTGCCCGTTGGTTCGTGCAACCTGGGGCTGAGATCAAGCGCGGCGACATCATCGCCGAAATCGAGACAGACAAAGCCTCAGTTGAGATCGCGGCCGAAAGCGCCGGCGTGTTGAGTGAGCTCGTGATCGCCGCGGGCACCGCTGACGTGTTGGTAGGCACGGTGATTGCGCGGCTTGGCGGCGTGGTCGTCGCGGCGCCTGTTGCGCACAGCACGGACACAGAACCAACCGTAAGGTCCGCCGTACAACCCTCGGCGCAAGTCGCCCCGGCGGCTGCCGTCCAAGAGTCAGACGCAGCCGGCGCGCTCGCATCGCCATTGGCGCGACGCTTGGCCCGCCAGCTCGGCATCGATGTACGGTCCGTCAAGGGCACGGGATCGCGCGGTCGCATCACCAAGGGCGATCTCGAGCGCGTGGACGCGCGTTTGCGAACACCCGCCACGCCAGCCGTGGCAGCCAGTGCGAACGCAGACATCATCTACCCCGCACCTTACGGTGTGCCCCACGAGGTCCTGGCGCTGAGCGCCATGCGTAAGACGATCGCGCGACGCCTGGGCGAGTCAAAGCGCAGCGTGCCGCACTTCTACATGACGGTCGACATCGAGATGGACGCACTGCTCAACTTGCGCGAGCAATGCAATCTGCGCGCAAGCACGCATCAACCCGCGCTTACCAAGCTGAGTGTCAACGACTTCGTCATTCGCGCGGTGGCACTCGCCCTAAAGGCCGTGCCGGCGGCCAACGTACAATACGCAGGCAGCTCGCTATTTCGCTTCCAGCGCGTAGATATTTCGGTTGCCGTTGCCGTACCTGAGGGTTTGTACACGCCGGTGATTCGCGATGCGGCCAACAAGGGTGTGCAGACCGTTGCCGAGGAGATGCGCGCGCTCATCGACAAAGCAAAAGCTGGCAAGCTTCATCCCAATGACTACGAAGGCGGCACGTTTTCGATCTCCAACTTGGGCATGTACGGCATCAAGCAATTCGAAGCCGTGATCAATCCGCCACAATCGGCGATCCTCGCCATCGGCAGCACCGAACGCCGTGTGGTGCCGGGCGTAGCGGATGGTGTGCGCATCGCACGCATGCTCAGTGCCACGCTGTCCTGCGATCATCGCGTGATCGACGGCTCGGTGGGCGCCACGCTGCTGACCGAGATCAAGCAACGCATGGAAGACCCGCTCGGTCTGCTGCTGGCCTGAGTCGCTTCACAGCGTGGCGCTGCTGCGCGTGCGCTCGATGCTCAAGGTATTCTGGACGGGCTCAACGAATCGATCACGAGGGTAAGGTCAGGCGCGAGCGGCGCACGAACCGTAAGGGTCGCGTCTTGATACGGGAGCGAGACCTCCGAACAATGAACGAACGCACGGTCGAGACCGTGGCGCATGCTGAAGTGTAGATTCGTTCGCCTGTCGCCGTTCTTGGCTTGGCCGATCACCGGATGCCGCATGACGGCGAGTTGTTGCTCGAAATGGTGAGCCCCGGCCGTCTCAAGTGTCAGATCGAGCAGACTGTGTCCGCCGACCACGGCGCTGCGTTGATAACGTGCACGCAACGATGCGGGCCGCGAGATGCGCCCCTTCGCATGGGTGATGCCTTTGGCGAGCACCTGATACCTGCGCGTGCAGCCCATCAGCGCAAGGTCGAGTGGCAGCGCAGCCTCCGCATTGCGCGCAAACAACACCACGCCGCTGCTTTCGACATCCAGCATGAGCAAGGGCACAGCACGCGCCCAACCTTCTCGCATGTGAACCCACTCGAGCAGCGAGTGCTCACCTTCCTGCACGGCCAGATGCGGAGGTTTGTCGAGCGCAAGCAGCACGTCATCTTCGTGCAAGATGGCGTGTCCGCTGGCGGGGCCACGGCTGAGCAAAACCCATGTTTCGACCTGGTTCGTAAGCGGCATCATGTCGAAGGGCTGCACGCGTTGCGTCCGTAAACCCAGGCCCGCCAAATGCGACAGATCGCGGGCCAGCGTTCCCGGATTGCATGACACGTACAACAGCCACTGAGGTGCCAGCTTCGCCAACGCCTTGCGCACACGCAAATCCAGGCCACGACGCGGAGGATTGACGACGATCGCGTCAAAGTGCGCACGCGCTTTCGTCATCTCGTACAGCACGCGCGCGGCATCGTCTGCCACGACCCTTACCATCAGCTTCTGTTCGGTGGCCGCGCGTTCGAGACGCTCGCAGGCGGGCTTGAACGATTCGACCGCCGTGACCTGCGCGCCGCGCTGAGCGAGCGCCAGCGCAAGACCACCCGCACCGGCATAGAGCTCGAGCACCTTCGTGGCAGCAAGCGGTTTGCCCGCGTCGAGCACGTCCAGGATCATGCGTTGAATCGCGGCCGCCGTACCGTCGTGGGCCTGGACGAAACCACCGTGAGCTATCGAATACTCAGGTAGGTCGGGTGCCAATCTCCGTTTGGCGGACGGCTGGCCGCTTATCACGCGTATGGCACCCCCGAGCAGCGGCACGGCGCCTTCTGCGCGCAGGCTTGCCGCCACGCTTGTCACGTTCCGGTCCGCGCGCTGCAAAGCCGCAGCGAAGGCATCGAGCGCAGCATCGGGCGTACCTTGCGCGGCGATCAACGTGACCAGCACGCCGCGCGCCACACGCACCACATCGACGCCCTCTAGAATCGGCTTTTCGCGCAGCAGCGCGCGCAACGTGATCACGGTGGCGGCAACCTGAGGCTCGAGCACTAAACACTCAGGTGTGTCGACCACGTCGTGCGTGCCTTCTTCGAACAGACCGAGTGCACCGGTCGCATCGGCCACGAGCTTGGCGCGCGTGCGGTAGCCGATGATAGGCTGCGCGGCACTGGGCGGCGGGACCTGCAACGTCAGCGTGTTATCGAACTTCGCGAGCGCGCTCGCCACGAGCTCGCGCTTGAGCAGCAGCTGCGCAGGATAAGTAAGGCCGATGGCGGGACAGCCGGGACACCTATCCGCATGCGGGCAGTGGACAGGCTCAAGGGAGGTTGGTGTGGAGGCATCCAAGGCGCGGAGCTTAGGACGCCCCGCCCTTTTTTCACACTCGAACGCCGACGCCAGGGGTCGGTCTCTTGCCACTCGCTTTGTCGCGCAGCTCGTTGTGGCCTCCCCTTGCGCGGGCCATGATCTGCGGCCTAGGTGAATCTCATGCCCATCCGTTCGTTGCGTCTCCTCAGCGCCTGCACCGCATCGCTGTTGGCTCTCCCTGCTACATCGATCGCACAAGAAGCCGCGTCACCTGTC
>JBKJIA010000123.1:0-6846 GCA_046598735.1 Polyangiales bacterium | reverse complement strand
GATCGTTGGCGTTGTCGTTGACGGCGACGGCGACGGCGACGGCGACGGCCTTTCGCGAACGATATCGCTACCCCCGCGCCTCGCCGGGGGTAACGGCACCACCGTCAGCGTCTGCTTCGAGTAACGCCAGCCTCCAGCAACGCCCCACCGTTAGCCATTTCGAGGGTATCAAGCTCCGACAGACGCCTGCTGGACGACCAATTTGGGCCATTCAGCCTTCGCCAAACGCCCACCAGCCGCCGTCCTGAAGGTCTCGAGCTTCGACGCAGCCCTGCGAACGGGCTCACCGAGACTCTCAAGGTTCGGCGAGTGGCCCTCCATGAGCCCCCTTTTGAGTTTCAGGCTTCGCGGGAAGGGTTGGCCGCGGTCGATCAGTCCTGCCCGCGCACCGCCGCCTCGCTCTCAGGCTGCGCCCCATCCGCTGCGGGCGCCTCATCGAGGCCGGTGCGACGGCCCCGGTACGGCACGACCACCTGACGCAGGGCCGCAAAGAGGTCGCGTTGCTCGAGATCGCGACGGAACACGAACTCCCCGGCGGAACGAACGTCACTGTAGAGATGCGCCATGCGCGACCAGGCGCGCGCGCGCAGGTCGCTCCACTCGGCCACGCTCTTGCCCATGCTCGCGCGGACACTCTCGACGATGGTCTCCGCAAAGCGGCGCGCGACGTCCGCGTCCTTGACGTCGTAGTAGCGGGTGTCCCCCTCAAGCTCGCGCTTGTGCCGCTCGAACAAACTCGCAGCCCGCACGAGGTCCGAAGCCCTGTCTTGATAGCCCGTTCCGCTGCGGATGTCCGCAAGCTCCACCGCGACCTCGGCCAGGTCACCAACATGATACTCGATCAGCTTGAGCATCTTAGTCAGGTGCTTACTCGATGCCTCATAAGTATCCACATCGACCTTAGCCCCCTTACTAAGTGCCTGCTCGGTCTGAAGCTTAGTGTGGGCAAACCAGGTTGCCCAAGCCGCAAGCTCAAGTTGTTCGATAGCGTCGGCCGCGAGCAGCGCTGGCATGAGCAACTTGAGTTGCGCGAGGCGCTTAGGGTCCCTTGCCACATCGACGAGCGAAAGGGCTGCCAGCGCCGATTCTTGAGCATCCATCGTCATGACGACGAGCTCATCCTGTTTCATCGCCCGCAGCGCAGGCTCGATCGCTTTGAGGGCATTCTCTCCCGCGGCGAGATCGAGCGGGCGAGTCTTACTGGAGGTCTTAGCTGTCATGCGGAAAGATATCGCCGATTCCAAATCAACCCGCAAGAGTAAGATGCGGTTTTCGCGAAATGCGACGGATGGCTGTGGGAGGCCGCCCGCTACACGGGGCGATGAAGGTGACGGGGTTACTCAGACGCCAGCAGCGTTAGCGTGCACCGTTGATCGCCATAGAAATCATATTGCAGATGGTAAGTTCGACCTGCCTCGGGGGTGAGGGTGAGTTGGAATGCACAACGGGCTTCGGTCACATACTCAGAGCCCCAGTTGTAACGCTCTTCCACCCGCGGTTCACCACAGCCGGTGTCAGCAGGACAACTCCCAGACTCCCGTGCCACCGTGGGGCCCCGTTGCTGCGTGACATCGGTATACGAAAACTCAGACATCACATCGAAACGATGCCGCTCCGCAGTCACCCGAACTAACTTTTCCAGCGGCTCACTGCTAACGCGCCTTGGCGCGGACATGGCCACCTTCCTGCCATCCACCTTGAAGGAGTGACTCAACGGCGCTTCCGGCTTCACATGGTAGACGGCGCGCAAGTGCACAAGCGCATGGGGTGTTTCGGGTGGGGGCGCCCGATACTTCGGCGCGCAGCTGTACGCGAGGGCAGCTGCCAGGATGACAAGCAAGCGACGTCTGTTCATCGCACTCACCTAGTGCAGCTGCGATAGCGCGTCGAGAACGGGAGCTGCGGACGGTCACTTGTTGTCACGGGACGCTGGGGATCTTCGGAGTCCGTGCGTCATACGTTTCGTCGACTGCCCGCAGCGACTTAAATACTGAACCCCTCGCGAGATGTCAGCCCCGAACTTCAAGCATCTTCTGGGGGATGAATCCTCCCGTCTTGATGATCTTGATAATACCCGTCGCGTTAGTCGTCGTCGGAGGCCATTTCACAAAAATCCCGACAGGCCCCCTTTTCTAACGCAGCATCCGCTCGAGCCCAACTCTCAGCTGAGCTTCGTCGGCCCGTTTAACTTCAACTAGGTAGCCACCATCAACATCCATCTCTTGTGTAGCGGCTTCATCCAAATCAAGCCGTAACAAGCCAGACGAAAGTTCCCACGAGATCACGCCTCCATAGTGCGATGCGCCGTTCTCATCACCGAGACAGTATGTATCTTGGCCAAGTTCTCGATCCTGGTCGTCGAATGCCAGGCCTCGTTGAATTTCGAGGCGTGCGCCACTCCCATCTTCTTTCTCCGCAAGCAATACGCAAAATGCGTTGACATCAGGAAGTTCGCCCACTGACACTGCACTGGCTCTAAATCGCTTCATCTCACGGCACCTTTGGCGTGAACCAAACGTTCTGGCCCCAAGTATAATAAATGCTGGCTCCGGATTCACTGGCCGCGTTGTTCATCGCTCCTTTGCACGTCCTCGAGATCTGGGTCCCCTTGCGAGACGGTCGCGGACGGGCCCTATCCTGTCGGTGTCCCCGACTGCGGAGCGTAAGCTTCGCCCTCTAGGCTGTATGGGATGGCCCGATGAGGCGGCACCGCGTCTACCGGCGCAGTCGTGCCGAAGGCTGGAGACAGCTCTAGGGCTCCTGTCGGGTCCTGCAACGCATCAGTTCCCCCGCCAGGGACGGGCTCCCATGAGTAGCTATTCGATGTTTTTGACCGCGGTCACGGCGAAGCACCTTAGGAGTAGTCAGCCCATCTACCCCATCTCAATCCGGACCCTTCTTGCGGTGCCCTCGTCCGTTACGCGGGCGTCAGGCTCCTCGGCCCCAAGCACGGCCAATAGAAGCGCCTCCCATTCCGCCACTGTAGGCCGGCGCCCAAACTTCTGTTGGTACTCTTCCACAACGCCGAGGGCCGCTCCCCCAAGGAGGTCAAGAACCTGGTCCCCAATCACGCTGTTCGTGTTCTCGATCTTCCACCAGCCCATGGTTCCGCCTTCAACGATAGAGTTTCGGATTAAGCAACGTTTGCGTGGCCTGCTTCGCTGCTGGCACTACTACATTCCATGCCGAAGAGATAGACTCCTCGGCAATATTGTACAGGAAGCGGCCCTCGGAGGCGGCCTGCTGAATCAGCGACGTTTCAAGCCCTTGTGCTTGAGGCAGCGGCAATGCGTCTGAGATGATCTGCATTCCGCGAAACGGGCCTGGAGGTAGTCGTGCGTGTTGGCCCAAGCGCACTAATGGGTTATTAGTAATACCGTAGTAAACAGCTTCCCCCGCGTCGTCCACCAATTGGTAGACATAGGAACTAGACGCCCCCCGGGCGAGATCATCCGCACCAGAGAGAACAGCACCTGCGGCACCACCGGTCAAGATCTGAGCGGCTACTATGGCAGTGCCGAGGATGTTCCTCACGGCCGGCACGTCTGGGTCGAACCAGTTCTCCACGAACTCCAGTGGGTTGAGGATGGACATCACGGCAGCCTCCGTGAATCCGCGCGGTGCTCCCTCCTTCAGGCGATCAAGATCGATGGGTGCCTGACGCCGCTCATCCTTCGCGACCTGCCACATGGTTACCGCGCCGGTGTCCGCCCATACGCTGGCCCGAGGAGGCGGCACCGTGTCTACCGGCGCGCTCGTGCCGAAGGCTGGAGACAGCTCTAGCGCTCCTGTGGGATCTTCTAGCGCATCGTTTCCAGCGCCAGGCTGATCGATGGGTTGCCATGAGTACCCTGACGAGTTGGACGTGTAGTCCGTTACTAGGCCGGTGTCCTCCAGCACTTCGTGGTCAAACCCACTGGGATCCGTGAAGTTCAGCGGGCTGTTCATCACATAGCTGTATCGATTCCAACTCTGCGAGTTGCCCGGACTCTGCACGATCGGATCAGGCGTGACGAAGCGCCCGATCATGGGGTCGTACATGCGTCCACGCATGTTGATGAGTCCTGTTCCGCTGTCGTGCTCGTGTCCGGTGAAACCGGCCTTGATCGCGCTGGCAACCGAGGGTCGACCGAACGAATCGTAAGATCGTCCGGCAAAGCCCGTCCCCTGCGCGTTGGTGACCCCGACCGTGGACCCTAGGTGGTCCGTATGCAGCACCTGCACAGTCCGGCCGCCCGTGCTCTTGAGCGACACCTCTGCGCCGAGGCCACCCGGCAGCGGTACGCGGAAGACTTGCTCAGTGCTGTTGTCCGCTTGCGTCACGCGCCGATAAAGGTCGCCTACATACACCGTCCGCGGTCCGTCGCGCAGTCTTCCGGCCACTAAGGTTTGTATCTGCTCCAGCGTGCGCGCGTTGCTCGAATCGTAGCGATAGGTGCTGACTGCTAGTGGGACCTGCGGCGCGCCCGTGGAGGTCTTAGTGGGGCCATTCGTGACGCTCGTAGGCAGATCAAAAGCTGTGTATTCGATCTTTTGTTCGCCTCCTGCAATGTCGCTGCCTACGCGCAGCGTCTGCCTGCCGTTGCCGCCTGTATCATAGCCAAACGAGCTGCCGCTGTCCGTTGCAGTGAGTTGATAGGGCTTGGCGGGATCATAGTGGAGTGTACCTACCTCAGGCTTGCTCGTAAGGTTTCCGTAAGCATCGTAGTCGAATTGCTGCGACGCGTTATTGATCGTCTGATAGTCGAGTCGACCGTGGCCGTCATAGTAGTATTTACGGTCTACCTTCCCGATCTTATCGTTCTTACGGAACAGCAACCCGCGAGGTCCGTACTGATACTCTTCTTGCTGTAGCCGTGTACCGCTGGTGTTGACGGTCTCGGCCAAAGCAAGCCGGCCGGTAGATGGCTCCACGCGCTTCCGCGACGTCAAGCCACCCATTAGCGTGACCTCCGCGTCGTTTCCGTACGCGTCGCTCTGCACAAGGTGCCAGTACGACTTGCCCGCGCCGTCTTTTACATCCGTGATGCGTCCAAAGGCATTGTATGTGTACTTGACCACTTCAGTGGTTTCCGTACCAGGAGGTTGATTGGTATCCGTACCAGGAGAATGGATAACGGCTGGCATCCCGTCAGGGTAGTTTTCGATCTGAGTAAAGAAACGTTCGCCTTCGATCAGACGCTCCACCCCCGTCACGGCGCCGCCGGGCCCGTGATATTCGTAAGTCGTCGTCGCGTTTCCGATCGTAGCCGACGCGACTGAATGCGACACCAAGCGCCCCGCTTGGGAGGGGTCCGTGCCATTGCCATCCCACCTCCAAGTGTAAGTCCCGTCAGGCGTCACGGAGCTCCGCATGCGCCCGAGGCCATCATAGTCGAAGCTGCTCAACACACCGTTGTGGTGGTACTCCTGCGTAAGGCCCAGACCATCTAAGACGTAGTCGTGAACGCCGCTGATCGGGTCAATCATTTGAGTGACGCCGCCAAGCTCATTCGTGACAAAGGATGTCTCTACATCTAAAAACTTTCGCTTCTTCAAGTGACCCAATGCGCCATAGGTGAAGTGGGTAGGGTTTCCGCTCGCATCGACGGTGGCAAGCAGCTCTCCGCGCATGCCGAGCACCTGTGCTGTGCTCGGGGCAAGTGGAGGCGTGTCAGATACGGCCGCTTTCGCGCCGGGAAACTGGTTCCATGGGAATGCGGCGTTAGAACCTCGACTAAAGTACGCGTGCGTGGTGGTCGCGATCGTCACCGCGCCACTGGGCGCAACCAACGGATGCGATTCACGCAGCAGCCGATCGACCTCGTCATAGCCGTACTCGTGCACGCCGACGACAGGATCTTTGAAGAAGTGAGGCGAGGACTCGGCGATGAGCCGAGCGCGTGAATCATACCCCCACTCCCTCACGGTGGAGGTAGCGGATGCACTATCGATATCCCAGCTGCGCTGGTAGATCGGCTGCCCGAGGCCGTTGTACTCGGTGCCCATGTTAGGCTGGCTGCTACCGAAGGTGTACACGAAGAAGCGCGCGCCAGTAAGGGTGCCCGAGCCGTACCGGATCTGAGTATTCGTCGGAGTGATGGTACCGTTTGAGCGATACGTCGAGCCAAGCCTGCCAAACGCATCTCGATTCCAGGTCTGCCAGTTCCCGTCGGGATTCTTACGCCATCGCAGCCCACCCGTGCGCGGGTCGAAACCGAGCTCGGTCAGAGCGATTCCCTTCTGGTTCTGGGTATCGCTCTGCTTCGTAATCGGGTACATCCCGTCGTCGTCGTAGTCGGTGGTGATGGTGTCACCGGTGGCATCGCGTCCGCTATAAGTATTAGTCAGGACGTTGCCGAAGTCATCGTAGGTCAGTACCGTTGTCTGCTCGACGCTGGTGCCCACGCGCCGCTCAGTCGTCCTCAAGTCGCCCTTGGCGTCAAAGTGGTTGACGATTTGGTAACTCTTGGAGTCCGCAGGATTTGGCGTACGGTCCACGCCGCTGACCGTGATGGTCTCGGGCAGGCCCACAAGCCACTTCGACTTCAAGGCCGCCCAGTAGGTGTGGCCAGGTCCCGCGTACGTCGTGACCGTCTCAGTGCGGCGTCCATCATACCAAAGCTCCGTTTCCGTCAGCGGATTGCCATAGCTGTCGTACGTGCGAGCGACATGCACGCCGGACAGCGGCTCCGTGTTCTCGCTAACGGTGGTGACGTGAGTGCTGAGGGCTACCCAGGGACGATGGGCATCAGACTCTTCTACCTTCCAATAGAAGGTTTGCGACGTCAGACGCGTGACAGGAGTTCCATTGCTGAGCTTCGAGAAGGAGCTCTGATTGATGAACTTTGGCCGACCCGCGCCGAT
>JBKJIA010000004.1:0-13214 GCA_046598735.1 Polyangiales bacterium | reverse complement strand
TGGATCTCGCGTAAACGCGCCCGTCACGTCACGCCACGTGCACTGCCCCATCGAGCGCGCTGTACCTCGCATCCATCCGCGATTGCGGTGGCACGCGCCGGGCTCACGCACCTTACGGTCGTGAGTGAACGCGGTCTTGTATCCGCAGGAGCGCGATTGCGCCCGCTGGTGCCAGCACGAATACGCGCCGTCAGGCAGTGCGCAGAAAAGCTTTTCTGCGATGTGTTCCTCCGGTCACGCGGCTTGCAATGGAAACGGTAAGGTCCCGGACAAGCCGTGCGCCCGCCGGGCAAACCTAAAAAGTGGCGGACACACTCAGGGGAGGCCGCGTCGTTCCCGCCGCTGGCGCCGACTGCATCCTGAACTTGCAGGTTTGGCCATCTGCCAGGTTGCTAAGCCTGATGGGAGCGACGGTGCCAGGACAGCTACTGAACTTACCTTTGGCGGCTGTCGCGATCATGGTGAGATAAGGGGAGTAGCCAATCGACGTCGTGGTCTTGCCGGCTGCGGTCGGGATCACGGTCGTCACCGGATTCCCACGCGAGTCGGAAAGCGAAAGGTTCCCTCCCGCCGCGCTGCTTCCAGTCGCCTTGAGGGTCACCTGCTGCAGGGGACAGAGCATCGCGACATCCGCGTAGGCAAACGAGGACGCTGTACTGGTCGCGCGCCCGAAGTGCGCTTTGAACGCGTCGTAGAGCGGCTTACTGTTTTGCCATTCTGTAGCCATCTTGACGAACACTTCGTCGTTGTCCGTGTTCGCTCCCGTCTTGATGTTGTGGGAGCCTGTGAACACCCGATACTTGTCGTAGTTCACAACCTGACCCGAGACCGTTGTCGGCACCACACCATGCGCCAAGATGACCTTGTCGTGCACGAGCGGGTTCGCCATCACCGAGATCGGGGTTATTCCGGAGGGATTGTTCATCGGTGCGAGCAAGTCCCGCACCGCGCACAGGTCGAGATTGTCTGTCATGGCCACGACGCTCACCGCGCACCCGGCTTTGTGCATCTTGATCAGCCTGGTGAGCACCCGGTCCCGGTCGGCTTGCACCCAGGCCATCGCAACCACGACTTCGCATTCGCCGGCCGCGTACCTCGACCTGTCCGGTCCCGTCTTGCCGGTGGGGTACGCGATCGGGTAGGTAATGTCGATATCGTCGAGCCGGTCCGCGACCAAATCTGAGACCGGTTCGGGAGAAATGTAGACGTCCGCCGCCCTAGACGCGATGTAGCCGGTTACTCGGCCCCCTTCGGACGCATTTCCGTTGGGTTGATAGTAGTCCGTAGGCCTTACGATCGGGGGCGTGAGGTAGCGGTCGTCCCAAGTGCGCAGGTCGTTGAGGTAGGCAACCATGCCATCGTAAAGCGTTGTGTCCCCGGGATTCGCGGGGTCTCCGTAGATCGTGACGGAGTTGTTGAACCCGCCCTTCCCATCCTCATAGCGAAAATCCCTCTTCATGTTGGAGGAGCTGATCCACACGACGTTCTCGACGTAGGTTGGATTTTCGCCGGGCGGGACGTCGGAAGGAGCGACCGTGCTCGAGAAAGTAAACACCTTACTGTGAGCGCCTCCTTTTGGGTTGCCCTTGGAATCCACAGCATTTGCAATGCAGCCTCGGCCCTGCGCGCAGTAGTGAACGTCGCGGATGCCGGGAAGGCCCGGTTCCGTCAGGACTGCGCTGTCGGCAGTGAGGAGCACGTGCACGCCGCGATCCTGCGCATCCTTGAGAGCGTTGACGAAATCGGGATCGCTGACCGAGAAGACATTGCCTCGAATGAAGCTATCCGTCGGAGCTGCTGCGATCAGACGAATGATCTCGTCGCGTAGGGGGAACACGACCCGATCCTCGCTACCCTCGCGCGGGATGGAGCAACCTGATGGCGGGTCGTTGAAGTGGACCCACACATCGTGTCCGCCCATGGTCGTCTTCTGACAGCAGTAGTTGGGCAAGCCGTGGCATCCGGGTGCACTCGGCGCAAATGCGCTCGAGACTTGCGCCAGCGTAACGCCCGCATCGATAGCGTCGCTGGGAGGAGAGTCGGGCTGCGCCGCGCACGCACCGAGCAACGTGAACGCCGAGAGAACGGAGACACGACCGAGCGCGCAAAAGCGTCGGCATAGGGGCGATGTGAGCATGGAGTACTCCGGCCGAGCATGCAGAGCGGCCTCGTCGAGGGGGAACCGTTCGGATAGCACCATGCTGACCGGCGTCAACTAGATTTGGCTATTCGCGTTCCCCCACGGTGTTGGTACATCCAGCGAAGGCCCTGCCGGCGGCCCCATGTGGAGCCCTTGGAGCAGGCCTCACGTCCATGGTAAGATCGTAGGTCATGACTGCGCTTTTTCTCGCAAAGGTGCTCGAGATCTCCCCCGAGATTGAGTCGGAGATGGTCGGCCGTTCCTGGCATGACGTACCTGAGTGTCCGCGCTTCTCGGACCTGCGGGTCGTGCAGGTGAGTCACCACTCGTTTTCCGGAAACGTCCAGGTGGGCACTCTGGTCGTGGCCGCGACAGTCGCGGACGAGGTAGTCGAAATTTTCGCAGCCATCTTCGCCGCGGGCTTTGCCATCGAACGGATTGAGCGCATTGATTGCTTTGACGGCAATGACGATGCATCCATGGCAGCTAACAATTCTTCTGCATTCAACTTCCGAAGGGTGCAGGGAACGCGCGTGTTGTCGCACCACGCGCTGGGGCTCGCCATAGATCTAAACCCCGTGCAAAACCCGTGGTTGCGTGGCGCTCTGGTGGACCCACCGGCGGGCCGTGCGTACGTCGATCGTGCTGACGTGCGGGCCGGTATGATCTTACCCGGCGACGCGGTGGTGCAGGCGTTTGCCGCGCACGGTTGGGACTGGGGTGGTGACTGGCAGGATATGCAAGACTACCAGCACTTCAGCAAGCTCGCGCGCAAGGCCTGAGGCCACCCCATGGCGCCGCTTCATTTCATGCTACGTGGTTCGACATGGCGCTGCTGCTGCTGATCATCCAAGGCTTGAAGTTCATCATCGTGGTCGACGTAATTCTGAGCTGGGTTACCCGGGACCCGGAGATGTTCCCACTGAGCTTCACACGCCGGATCACTGGGCCTCTTTACGCACCGATCCGCGCCGTCCTCGATCCACGCAAGACGGGGGGCGTCGATCTTTCGCCCTTGATTGTGCTGATCCTCCTCAGTGCCCTGTCCCGTTTGCTCATGGGCTAGGAGCGGTTGAACACCGTATGGTTTCTTCCTCGCTGTGTGGTCTAAGCTGCAGGGACCTTATATCATGCAGACGGACGAGGGGGCGTCGACAGGCGCGCTTGGTTGCGAGATGTATGTTCGCGCAGCGTCTGTTCGATCTGATCGGCGATAGCGTTCTCCACCTTTTTTCCGAGCAGAGGTACGCGCGCGGTCACTGCGAAGGTCGTTTCGTAGCGGCAACCTTCCCCAGATGGGTAGAGTCGTGTACTGCCTTCCACCGAGACGGGGGCACCCTCGATGCGAATGGTGTAACGCGCGCGATATCCTGATCCGTCTTCGTTCCAGGTGGTCTCGTCGACGATGCGGTTGCGGTTGCCGATCAGCTTGCGCGCAAACACGGGAATCAGCGACTTGCGATCGCGCACGGTTACGATGCGTACGCCGTCTGCTGCGCGATTGACGTCGACGCTCACGTTCTCGTCGCCCGCGTTTTCGCTGCGCATCTTGAGGTAGTCTGGATCAGACAGTAAGCCTGCCAGTGACTCGGCCGAAAACGCGTACTCATGGGATAGGCTGCGAGGCGTGGTCATGCTTGGTCTCCGCGCCGGAGCATTGCAAGCGCGCGCGAATACGTCGAGGCGCGCGGTGCCGCGCCGTGGCCTTGCGAACAACCTCGTAGACCCGGCGGGCGATGCGAACGCGCCCATGCGTGTGGTGGCAATGTTGCCGGTTGACGTCGCACAGCCTTACGCTGGCGCGCATGGACAAACAGTTCATGGTCGAGCAGCTCGCGCAGCGTATCCGCGAGACAGCCCAGGTTGCGCGGCGCGAGCAAGACGCCGCTGCCGTGGAAGCGCGCGAAGGGGCCACCCCTGATGAAAAACGCGCCGACGGGCGCATCGCCATCGAGTTCGCAAGCTTGGCCAACGCGCAGGGCCGACGCGCCAGTGCTGCGCTAGATGACGTCGCGGTGCTCGATGCGTTTCACTTGCCGGTCATCCACGACGACCGGCCGCAAATTACGATGGGCACGATTATCGAGGTCGAGGATGGCGACCAGGGCCGCACGATCTTCCTCGCGCCGGTCGGCGCTGGCATCGAGCTCACCATGCCCGACGGCGACGGGTTCGTCACAGTAGTCACGCCCGCATCGCCTCTTGGCAAAGCCATCCTGGGCCGTTTCGTAGGCGACACGATCGAAGTTGCGGTCAAAGGCGAAACGCGCGAGTGGACCGTGACCTTCGTAGCCTGAGTGTTCGTAGTCCCTCGCGCAACGCCGCACACGACTCCAGACTCCAGAATGCGCGCCTCGACAGGTACAGTGTGGAATCGCAGCGCCTTCCTCCGCCTAGAAAGCAATAGTGCCGCCGCAAAAGAATAGGGGTGATGCTTATGTGGCTGCGGACTGGGCTGTGGTGTGGGCCGTTTGTGATGGCGTTGTGCTTGTTGACGCAGTCCGCGCACGCGCAGACGAACGAGAAAGAGCTCGGTCGTGCGAACCGGCTGGCGATGGAGACGTTTAGTCGCTTGGAGGTTCCCGAGGCGCGCGCGCAGCTCGAAACCGCGGCACAAAATGCCCGCGCAGCAGGTGTTCGAGGTCCGGCGCTGGCACGCACGTTTGCGAATCTTGGCGTGGTGTTGGTAGGCGGTCTGAACGACAACGCGGCAGGTCTTGTCGCCTTCAAGCAGGCCCTCGAGCAAGACCCCAGCGTGGTCGTCGATCCGCTCTTCAATGCACCAAATATCGAACAGGTGTTTGCACTCGCCAAGAAAGCGAGCTCGAAAGGAGCCCCAGCGGCCGGGGATTCCCCGCAAAACCAGCCAAAATCCGGCCCCGCACGCTTCGAGAGCACCTTACTCCATGCGCCCGCGCCCGAGCAGCTCACTCAGACTGCGGTGCCCGTGTACGTCGCCAACGCTGAGCTTGGTGCCGTCAAGATGCGGATTTCCTATCGCGGTCTTGGCATGCCCGCGCCGAAAACCGCGGAGATGCAGCGCACCAAAGATGGCTTTGCTTTTTTGATTCCGTGCTCGATGGTGTTCGAGCCGCGAGTCGAATACTGGATCGACGCTCTCGACGAGGCCGGCAAAACGGTAGGCTACGCGGGAAAAGCTGATGCTCCGATCGCCGTGCCAATCGTGGCGCAACGCTCGCGACCCGCGCCGGCGCTGCCCGGTCAACCCGCACCCGCGCAGTGCGGAACGGATGAATGCCCTCCCGGAATGCCCGGCTGTGAAGACGTGGGAGATGGTAGCGCGGGCCTCGGCGACACGTGCCACACCAACGGTGACTGCAGCGAAGGTCTGGCCTGTCGCGATGACTTCTGCTCGCTCGCAGACGGCGAGTCCGCTGGTTCTGGTACGTCAGGAGCAAGCGATAGCAAGCGCTTCTTCGTCGACGTGGGCTTTAGCCTTGGCCTGGCCCCGGTGGGCGCAGGACACAAGGCCGATGCGCCTCCACCTAAGCGCGTGACGACCGAGGCTGGCAAGCGCCCGCCGGATGAGCGGCTAGCGTACGTCCGTGGCGAAGGTTGGGCCTGCAAATCGCGCCCTTCCGCAGTCAACCCGGGTAGCACCGAGCTTTACGACTGCAACGTGCACGTGGTCAACAGCGGGCTTGTGCCTACGCTCGCCGTGCACTTGTCTGCAGGTTACCGTTTCAACCCAAAGCTTTACGCTGCAGTCATGGGTCGAATCCAGATCGCACGCGGCGAAGGCACGCTTGCCGGCGTACTACTAGGCGCACGCGGGGGCTATGTGCTGCTCGATCAAGGCGTGAAGGGTTTTGGGGCAGATGTCTTTGCGGGCTTAGGGGTAGGGCAGATCCAACCTCAGGTCGTAGACAACGGACCTTACGCTGTATCGGGCACAGGCGCGTTCGAGCTCGGTGGTCGCGCTCTATACCAGTTGACCGAAAGTCTGGGCTTGGTGCTTTCGCCCCATGCTTTCATCATGTTCCCCACGTTCCTCATGAACCTCGACATCACCGCGGGCGCGCAGCTCGCCTTCTAGAAGCTCTATTCCATCAGCGAGCGACCGTCCTATGAGGGTGTTCGTCACCGGCGGAACCGGTTTCATTGGCGCCCATCTCGTCGTCGAGCTGCTGAAGGGCGGCGACGAAGTCACGCTTTTTGCCCGAGATCCGGGCAAAATTCCTGCCTTCCGGACGATGCCGGGCGTTTCGTTCATCGAGGGCAGCTTGGATGATGAACGGCGCTTTCTCTCTTCACTGAGCGGCCACGACGCGTGCATCCATAACGCGCTCTATTGGGAAGATGCGCCAACCGAGCTTCAGCTCAAGGACACACGGGCCGCCGTGAGCCTATTTGCAGCGGCGGGGGCCGCGGGGGTGGGTAAGTTACTGTATACGTCCTCGACGGCGGTGCACCGACCCTTCCGTTCCCAAATGGACGAGGAAACGCGCATTTGCCCAAGCGACTACTATGGCGCCAGCAAGGCGTGCGCCGAGACCTTCCTATTCGCGATCTCTCATCAGTTCGACATGCATTGCAACATCGTGCGTCCGGGTCCCACCGTAGACGCGGCGGCCGTCGTCGGGGCGCCTGTCAAGGCGGACCCACGCTTACTCGACCTTATCAAGGCCGCGCGAAGACATGAGGATCTTAGGGTGCCCCGGTATGAAGGCCGGCAGCTCATCGGCGCAGCCGACCTTGCCAAGGTTTACAGCGCGATCCTGCACTCCGACGTCAATCGGCAAACATACCTTGCCGTTGCCACAAATTTTACCACCTGGGAACAGATCGCTTGGCAGGTAGTGAATGCGTTGGGAGCAAATAGTCAGGTCGTGGCCGAGGATGGGGGAGCGCCCATGGAACCACCCATGTTCAGCGCGAGTAAGATCGAGCGGGAGTTCGGCCTAACGTTCGAATCTCACGAGGCACTTCGCCGCCATGTTCATCATCTGGTTGCCACCCGCGGTTAAGCGCAATGCCTAAGCAGCTTCCTGAGCGCAAGTGAGGTCCGCGGCCTCGGTGTGCTTTGGGTCAGTGCGCCCGGGTTGAGCTGGGCTTCCTTTAGCGAGAGCTTGTGCGCAAGTAACCGACTCCAAGCGACATCAGCTATCAGGGCGTGCTCGACCTTAGGGTTCAAAATAGCAAGCTCCCTCGGCGGTGACTGCCATAGCGCTTGTCAGAAACGGCCGAGCAGCAGCTCGATCGGAGCGCCCGCCGTCTCTTTGCGCTGCCGTGGCGGAGGCGGGCCGCATCTAGGTATCGCGAACAGGGCTGCTGCTTTAGGATCAACGCTCTCGCGAGCGCGCTCAGAGCGTTCGTCGGGGATTAAGTCGTACGTCACGACTTTGGCGTCGAGGCACAGGGATGAAGCTAACAATAGGGGTTCTGGCAGCGCTTTCGCTGCTTGCGTTGGGCACCGTCTCCGGGGCCGCCGCACAAACCGTAGCGCAGGGAGCACCTTCGCCCGTCGCCAAGGCTGCAGCCAAGCCCGCGCAAGCGAGAGCCGCCGCGGCCATCGGTAAGGTTTGCGACTTGGAGGAGCAAGTCACCTGCGGTGGTCACGCAAGCCAGAAGGTATTGCGCTGCAAGGCTGGCAAGTGGACGTCCGACAAGAGCTGCTCGGCCAACGAACGCTGCGACAGCGCGCAAAAGGCCTGCCTGGCGATTCCGCCGCTGTGCGTGGGCAAAGCGGCGGGATCTGAGTATTGCAACGGTCAAGAGCGCAGCTCATGCGGCATCGATCTGACCGGTGCGCCCGCCCTTGAAACCTGCGCTGGCGGCTTCACGTGCAAGGCCACGCTTGGCAAGACCAGTTGTGTCGATGTGAACGAGTGCGCCACCGACAATGGCGGCTGCGGCAATCCCAAATTCTTCGCTTGTACGAACAATCCCGGTGCCGTGCCCACCTGCGCTGATATCGACGAATGCCAGAAGGCGAACGGCGGCTGCGGCAATGCCAAGTTCTTCTCGTGTGCGAACAACCAGGGAGCAGCTCCAAGCTGCACGGACATCGACGAATGCGCGGTAAATAATGGCGGCTGCGGGGACCCTGCGCATGTTGCTTGTGCCAACAAGCGGGGTGCTCCCGCTCTATGCAGCGACATCAACGAGTGCGCGCTCAACCACGGCGGCTGCGGCGATCCGAGCATGGTGGCATGCAAGAACAATAAGAATGCAGCACCGACTTGCAGCGACATCGACGAGTGCAAAAAGAACAACGGCGGCTGTGGCGAAGCGAGGTTCTTTGCCTGCAGCAACAACCAAGGTAAGGCGCCTGGTTGCAGCGATATCGACGAGTGCGCAAAGAACAACGGTGGTTGCGGCAATCCCAAGTTCTTCGCCTGCGCCAACAACGAAGGTAAGGTCGCCACATGCAGCGACATCGACGAATGCCAGGTCGGCAACGGAGGTTGTGGCGACGCGGCTTTCTTCAGCTGCAAGAACAACAAGGGTAGTGCGCCGAGCTGCGCGGATATCAATGAGTGCCTAGTCAACCATGGTGGCTGTGGCGATCCCAAGCTCATGACTTGCACCAACAACGCGGGTGCAGTTCCCACGTGCAAAGACATCGACGAATGCAAACTGAGCAACGGCGGTTGCGGAAATCGCGCGCAGTTTTTGTGCACGAACAATCAGGCTGCGCCACCGACCTGTGCGGACATCGATGAGTGTCTGACCGGCAACGGTGGCTGCGACAGCGATCCCGACGCGTGTATCAATAAGAACGGCGGTTATAGCTGCACTTGCCCCGCGGGCTTTGCCGGCATGGGGCGCGGCGAGACCGGCTGTGCCGATATCAATGAATGCGCAAAGAACAACGGCGGCTGCGGCAACCCATTCTTCTTCAAATGCAGCAACAACGTGGGCGGCCCGGCCACCTGCGAAGACATAGACGAGTGCGCAAAGGGTAATGGCGGCTGCGGCAACAAGGCCTTCTTCTCGTGCACGAACAACGAAGGTAAGGCTCCGACTTGCGCGGACATCGACGAGTGCCTGACCCACAACGGAGGTTGCGGTGACCCCAAGATCTATGCGTGTACGAACAAGAAAGGTGCGGCGCCTGCGTGCACCGACATCAACGAATGCGTGACCAACAACGGCGGCTGCGGAGACCCAGCATTCTTTACGTGCACCGACGATCCGGGCACGGCGGCGGTTTGCAAAGACATCGATGAGTGCAAGGTCAACAACGGGTCCTGCGGCGATGCGAAGTACACCACGTGCACCAATAGGGTGGGCGCACCCGCTGCCTGTGTGGACATCAACGAGTGCGCCACGGACAACGGCGGTTGCGGCAACCCGGTCTACTTCATTTGTGCGAACAAGCCGGGCGGGGCGCCTGCATGCGGCGACATCAATCGCTGTCTGAAAAACAACGGGGGCTGCGGGGCCGCGAAGTGCAACCATAATATTGGCGCGCCGCCCGTTTGCTCGTCGGGCCAGTTCACCTTCCAAAGCCCCAAGAGCGACACGCTCAATGACGCTCAGAATCGGACTTGGCAGCGTAAACCAGCGCCTGGTTCCTATACGTGGGAGGAGGCGAAAGCTTACTGTTCCAATCTTGCGTTGGGCGAGTACGTGGATTGGCAGCTGCCTACCGTTGAGGAGCTTTCGAGCCTGGTCGACCTGAAGCGCTCCCCAAAGATCGATCCGATTGCGTTCCCGAATACGCCGCCTGCTCCGTTCTGGTCCTCGTCGGCTTATGAAGGTATGTCGGGCGGTGCTTGGAATGTATACTTCAGCTTTGGCAAGGCACTGGCCAACCAGAAGGAACAACCCGGGCGTGTGCGCTGCGTCAGGATTGAGCCGCCCGCCAAATAGCGGCTCCGGGCTAGCGCTCGAGGCGCCGGAGCGCGAATAGATCTGTAAGGGGATGTGAGGGAACCTTGGAGACCTTACGTTGTAAGGTGACGGCCTCCTTATGGACTCGCGCATCCCGCTTTTGGGGAATGTCGATGGCGTCATCCTCGCCGCCCACGAGGAGCCTCGTAGCTGCTTCGATTGCTGCATACGCGTTGCTTCAGCCAGCGCTGATTGCCGTAGCCTGCTGCCAGCACAAGGTGCTTTGCGCGGCCTCGAAGTGCGCGATCGAGGATCGGTCGAACACGCTCATGCCCTGTCGCTGCAGCTGACAAAGCAAACGGTAAACCATACGGTAAGGGTCGATGCGCACCGCTGCTTCGCGAGATCGACCATGTGCGTGTCGATTTCATATTGCAAGAGTGCCGTGCTGGCAGCGCTACTACCCCAGGCAATGTCCCGCTCCTCGATCACGGCGACTTCGTGGCCACCCCGCGGCACGAGAGCGACGCGGGTGCAGCAGCCGAAAAGCAGACCGCTCCTATTCCGTAGGCAGTAAACACGCGGTAGGGTCGGAGGTGCCCAAGGCCAAACAGTCGATGTTCCACGTGTAGACTTGGCCGAACTCGTAGTCGTAAATCGTGTGCACACTGAAGGAGGGGTAGCCGAGCTGCGGATCTCGCACTCATTTGAACGCCCAGATCGGAAGCATGTGAACGCCGGGATCGGCGGCACGTGAACGCCAAGATCGCGGTCGTGAACGGCCGGATCGGAGCATGTGAACACTCGGATCGCGGGCATGTGAACGCTGAGATCGCCGTCGTGAACGGCGGGGTCGGGTCACATGGACGCGAACGCGATCACGACTGAGACAGCGACGACTGGCGTCGAGCCTGCCATCCCCGCCCTGGAAGGGACGGGATGGCCAATGGAGCGACTGCCGATGAGAAAAGTAAGAGAGATTCTTCGGATCCGCTGGCATCTCAAGCGGAGCGTGCGCGAGACCGCGCAGGGCACGGGTAAAAGTGTGGGCGTCGTGCAGAAGACGACCTGGCGCGCACAAGTGGCCGGGCTGACGTGGCAAGACGTCGAAGCACTGGACGACGTAACACTGGAGCAACGCTTGTACGGTGAGCCGGTGAAGCTCAGTGCTGAGCGCGCACAGCCCGATCCTGTCGACATCCATGCCGAGTTGAAACGACGCGGAGTGACACTCGAGTTACTGCACCTTGAGTACCTTACTAAGTTCCCGACGGGCTACCGCTATACCGCGTTCTGCGAGGTGTACCGCACGTGGCTGAAACGCAGGGGCCTGTGGATGCGGCAAAGCCACAAGGCCGGCGAGAAGACGTTCGTGGACTATTCGGGCGTAAGACCGACGATCATTGATCCATGCAGCGGCGAGGTCATCGACGTCGAGCTGTTCGTGGCGGTGCTCGGCGCTTCGAACCTTACTTATGCCCAGGCGACTGCGACTCAGCGCCTTGCGGATTGGATCGCCTCGCACGGCCGGGCAGTGGAATTCTTCGGCGGGGTCAGCCGGGTGTTTGTGCCCGACCAACTTCGCAGCGCGGTCAGCCGTCCGGGCCGCTACGAGCCCGACATCAACCGCACTTACGAGAACTGGGCTGCGCATTACGGCGCCGTGGTGGTGCCTGCACGGCCGCGCAAACCGAAGGACAAGGCGAAGGTCGAGGTTGCAGTGCAGATTGCCCAGCGCTGGATTCTGGCGCGTCTGCGCAACGAAACGTTCTTCTCCCTCGAAGCGCTCAACGTGCGCATTCGCGAGCTCGTGGTGGAGCTCAATGCGCGCCCGATGAAACGGCTCGGCGGGGTGAGCCGCGCGGACCTGTTTGCTCGGCTCGATAAGCCCGTGCTCTTAGCTTTGCCTGCAGAGCCGTTCGCGTTCGCCGAATGGCTGACCGCGCGAGTGCACCCCGATCATCACGTGGACTACAAGAACCACTGGTACTCGGCGCCGTACACCTTGATTCACGAGAAGGTCGAGGTGCGCGTCACTGCCAATACTGTCGAGCTGTTTCACGTCGGCAACCGTGTCGCCGCACACGTTCGTGACGACACGCTCTACATGCACACGACCGACCCGCGACACAGACCGCCCGCACACCTCGCGATGACGTTCGATCCAACGAGCGTGCTGACCTGGGCGAAGAACACCGGGCCCAACGCCGAGGCGATGGTAAGGCGTATTCTAGAAGCCAATCCGTTCCGCGAGCAGGGAGTGCGCTCGGCCTTCGGCCTGATGCGCATGGGCGAGAAGCATGGGCCCGAACGCACGGAACGCGCTTGTGCGCACGCGCTCTCGTTTGGCGGCAAGTCGTACAAGCCCATCAAGCGCATTCTCGAGCTCAAGCTCGAAGGCCGCCCTCTGCCCCACGAGAGCGTGCCCGAAGCGCCGCCAGCGACGCACGAGAACGTGCGCGGACCTGACTATTTTCACTGATCGCCCCAACGCACGAAAGGAAAGAAAAACATGCTCAATCAACCCACGCTCGAAAAGCTCCACGGCCTGCGCCTGTCCGTCATGGCGGGCACTTGGCAAGACCATGCCAAAGATCCGGCGATCGGCAGCCTTACTTTTGATGAACGCTTTGCATTACTGGTTGAAGCCGAGCACATGGCGCGCGACAATCGGCGCCTCTCCAGACTGCTCAAGAACGCCGAGCTACGCTACCCCAACGCGTGCATCGAGGACGTCGACCCCAGCCGCGGCGTCGACAAAGCCATGCTGATGCAGCTCGCTTCATGCGGCTGGATCGGCGAGCACTTGAACGTGCTGATCACTGGAGCGACAGGTACCGGCAAGAGCTACTTGGGATGTGCCCTCGGGCAGATGGCCTGTCGCAGAAACCTGACGGTTACCTATCGCCGCGTGCCCAGGTTGTTCGAGGAACTTGGCCTCGCTCGTGTAGATGGCTCCTACGCCCGCGTGCTCGCCAAGCTTGCGAAGGCCGACGTACTCATCCTCGACGACCTCGGAGTGGGAACCATGAAGGAACCCCAAAGGCACGACCTGCTCGAGGTGCTCGAGGACCGCTACGGCAAGCTCTCGACCGTCGTCACCAGCCAGATGGACCACACCAGATGGCACGAGTGGATCGCCGACCCCACCATGGCTGACGCAATTCTGGACCGCCTCGTGCACAACGCATACAAGCTCAAACTCAAGGGTCATTCCCGCCGTAAGGAGACCGCAACCAACACCTGATCAAACATGACGCCAGACGTCGCTTCG
>JBKJIA010000631.1:0-16023 GCA_046598735.1 Polyangiales bacterium | reverse complement strand
AGGCCTGTTGATGCGGATCGAGCGGGAGGCTGCGATTGCACGCGCGGGCGGTAACGGCTTGATCCAGATGAAGATGAACGCGCTCGAAGATCCCGACGTGGTGCGCTGCTTGTATCGTGCCTCGCAGGCCGGCGTGAAGATCGATCTGATTGTGCGCGACACGTGCAGACTGCGACCAGGGGTGCTCGAGCTTTCCGAGAACGTGAGCGTCATCAGCATCGTCGGGCGCTTTCTTGAGCACGCGCGCATCTTCTATTTTCGGAACGGCGGCGCCGAGGAGTACTTCATCGGTTCGGCCGATCTAATGACGCGCAATCTGGAGAGCCGCGTGGAAGTGCTCACTCCAATCGAGCCGCTTGAGCTACGTGCCGAGCTGCGTCGCGTGCTCGACATGCAGCTCGCGGATCGACGCGCAGCTTGGGAAATGTTGCCCGATGGCAGCTACGTCCAGCGGAGCGCACGCGATGGCGACCTCAAGCACAGTTGCCAGCAGCAGATGATCTCGCTGACCCAGGAACGATTCGAGGTCGCGCGGCGCGAAGAAGCCGAGAGCCAGGGCCAGGAGCCGAAGAAACAGCGTCAACTACGCAAGCGACGCGAGCCCAAAGCACACAACGCGAACGTGCAGGCGCTCAAACCTCGTGTTGCGCAGCGGACGCACACCGCTGAACGCGAACAGCCGGCGGCACGCAGTGA
Source organism: Polyangiales bacterium (assembly GCA_046598735.1). Taxonomy (GTDB): domain Bacteria; phylum Myxococcota_A; class Polyangia; order Polyangiales; family DASUME01; genus DASUME01. Next base: position 15,327 of record JBKJIA010000631.1, on the reverse strand, counting down.
CGCGCCTGCTGCTCGTGCAGACGACGCGGCTCGTGCACAAGATACCGCTTCCCCCGAACAAATGACCGGACTCAACTGACTACCGGCTCATGCGAGCGAGACAACAGTAAGATCAGAAAGCGCCGGAGACCGACGTCTGCGGCCGGCAGTTCTTGCACTTCTCGCGCGTATCGCCTGTTTCCAAGTCACAGTCGAGCGGGCACATCTGGATGCGCTCGACCTGTTCGGCGTCTGTTCCGCAGCCGAGGACATCGCTGCTTGCACGCAGCTCGATGTAGCCGCCGTCGGCGTAATAGCTGCGCGAGCACGCTTCGTCCGAGGCGGCCCAGCCGGGTAGCGCGGGCAAGGCCTGTTTTTCACCCACCGCGTCGTAGGTCGCGTCGAAGCAATATTCGAACAGTGCGCAGTCGCTGGCGCTCGGCGCATCGGCTTGGCCGTGCTTCATCGCGATGCAAAGGCGCACATCGCCGGCCGCCTCCGCGATCAGACTCTGCTCACTCCACGGATCGGCGGGTACCGGCTGTGGAAAGCCGATGTAGGGGTCGCACTCGGGGATGCCCTTGGCACCGATGTGCGAGGAATAAATCAGCGGAGGCGTGCCGTCGAGCATGGGCGCTGCCACGCAGGGCACGACGCTCGCAACCTTCCAGTCGAGCTCACAGGCGACGCGAGACGGGTCCACATCTAGGTCCGTTTTATCGCTCGAGTCACAGGCGGAGAGCAGGCCCAGCAAGGCGACACACCGCAGCACACTAATCGGAAGCTTACGCATGCTGACGATATAAACGCGAAACTTAGAGCCTGCCAAGCCTCAACGACCGCTCCGTACTGAGCGCCACAGAGTGCCCGACAACACTGAATGGATGGAGGCCGCGCCGCAACAGAAACGGGCTGCGTCTTACATCCGACTGTTCTGAAGGTGCCTTACTTGCGTGCGTTCTTCTCCGTGAATCCGGACGTGCCAAAGCGACGCGCAAGCTCGGCTGCCACATCGCGCAACGTTACGTTCCGCGCAAGCAGCCCGACGAGCAAGTGATAGATCACGTCGGACGCTTCCGAGATCACGCGTTCTGACGTTTCGCTCTCGACCGCTGCCGCGAGCTCTAGCCCCTCTTCGCGAATCTTCTCGGCGATCCTGGCCGGACCTTTGTCGAGGAGTGAGCGCGTGTAGCTCTTGTCCGAAGGTGCGTCGCGTCGTGCTTCTAGCTCAGTCCACAGGCGCGGGAACGTAGCCGATGCCTGGTGTGTCGCGTCTTCGCGGCGCGTGCCGTTTGCATCGATGCGCGCAAAAAAACAGGTTTCGCGGCCCGTGTGGCAACTGGGGCCGTCAGGGTCGACCAGGTAGATCACGCAGTCGCTGTCGCAATCGGCCCAGAGTTCGTGCACGTGCAACACGTGACCGCTCTCTTCGCCCTTCTTCCACATGCGCTTTCGAGAGCGGCTGTAGAAGTGACCAAACCCCGTGCTGAGCGTCGCTTCGAGCGCGGCGTCATCGGCGTGGGCGACCATACGCACAAGACCGGTAAGCCTATCTTGTACGACGATGGTGACGAGTCCCGCTGCGTCGCGCTTGAGCCAACTCAGGTCCATCATGATTCCGCATCACTCCGCATCGCTCGACTGCGAGCATCACGTTGCCGCGATCTCAGGCCAGAGCGACGGCGCCTTCCAGGGCTGTTTCGATCATCGTCGCTTCGCACGCGCGCACCAGAGCGAGCTCAGCCACGAGCAAGTTCTTGCTCTGTTCGAGCAAACGCCGCTCGCCGTAGGACAGCTCGCGCGAAGGCCGGATGCGCCAAAGATCGCGATAGACCTTGGCCACTTCCGTGAGGCGCCCGCTGTTGACGAGCTCGGTGTACTCGCGAAAGCGGCGATTCCACGGGCCGGGCTTGACCGCGACCTCGTGGGCCTTGAGGATCGCGAATACTTCTTCGGCAACTTCTTCGCTGATCACGCCACGCAAACCCGTGCGCTCTGCTCCGTCGACCGGAATCATCAGCTTCATCTCGGAATGCACGACCTTGAGGATGTAGAAATCCTTACGGCTGCCGGCGATCTCGCGGCTCTCGACGGCGACCACTTCCGCAACGCCGTGGGCGGGGTAGACCGCGCGATCGCCAACTCGAAACAGGCTATCGCTGAGGTTCGCCATGGAGGCCTGGTGTAGCAGATGCGAGCGCTTGGGCCCACTCAATCAGCCGGAAAGATCTCGCGCATTCCGTCGAAAAACAGCAAGCGCACGCCGCCTATCAACTCCGCTGAAGCGATGGTTCCGCGGGCGAGCACACCCTCGTTCGTACGTTGAATCGCGATGCCATCTGCAAATCTCGCAAGCCCGACTGCACGTCCGAGATCGCTCGCCCCGACGCTACGCGCCCAGGCTCGAAGATTGCTCTCGATGCCACTCGGGAACACGCCGCGCAGTGCAATCGTGACCTCAAGTGCGGCCTCAGAAGGTGTGATGCTGAGCGCGAGCGCGCGCTCTTCTTCCATCAACAACGCAACGGCATTCTCCGCGTTGAGCACGAGCGGCCGCGGTGCGAGTAACAACAACGGCGCGGCCTCGTGCTCGGCATGCAGCGCTTGCGCATCGGGCGTATCGAGTAGTCGCACGGCTTGGCGATCGTGGAGACGCGTGAGCACGGCGGCTACCAACGCAGGCTCCGCATCTTTCGCGACCAAGATGGCATGCTCATCGAGCGCCGCATAAGCATAACGTCCCACGCCCGCGAGCCCCTCGCGACGCAGTATGGGGTCGTCACTGTCGACGTCGCGCACCGCGAGCCTGTCACCGGCGGCTCGAACGATCGCATCGGCATCGAACTCGCCACGTGCCAACAGCAAGTAACCATCAGCACCGACTGCGATTACGGCGATCTCGTCCACGGCGCGCGGATCGACACCCGTGCGCGTGTGAAACGCTTGTTCGCGCTCTTCGGTCACGAGCGTTCGCCACAATGCGCGCGCAGACTCGACCTGCATGAGCGTGCGTGGCCGAGCGAGCAGAACGAGCTGTGGGCCGGGTGGAAGTAACGCAATCAAAGGGCCTGCGCTCGGTCGTGCACGCACGGCTGTCTGCGCGAGTGGGGTCGAGCCTGCGCCACAAGCCACGAGCACCGACGCGTAGAGTAAGGCGCAAAACCGCAGGCGCAGCGCAGCAGGCTGCGAGAGGATTCGCGCAGCACGCATGCGAGCGCCGTCGATAGTCAGCTCAAGAGAGCGCGCAAGGGAACGCACGATGCGATCAGGCGCGAGCGCGTTTGCCTTCGGCGTCTGGCTTCTTACCGTTGGGCTTTTCTTCACTGACGGCAGGTACGACATCGCGCGGCTTGAGCCCCTTGGCTTCGAATACCTTACGCTCGATGTCGCGCAACATTTCCGGATGCTCTTCGAGGTAGTTGCGCGCGTTGTCGCGACCTTGGCCGATACGTTCACCGGTGTAGCTGTACCAGGCGCCTGACTTATCGACGAGCTTGAGCTCGGAAGCCAGATCGAGCAGATCGCCCGAGCGACTGATGCCCTTGCCGAACATGATGTCGAACTCGCAGGTCATGAACGGAGGCGCGAGCTTGTTCTTGACGACTTTGACCTTGGTGCGGTTACCGACCGAGTCTTCGCCGACTTTGATCGTGCCGACGCGTCGAATGTCGAGGCGCACCGAAGCATAGAACTTGAGTGCGTTGCCGCCGGTGGTGGTCTCCGGTGAGCCGAACATGACGCCGATCTTCATGCGGATCTGGTTGATGAAGATCATCATGCAGTTGGACTTGTGCACGGTCGCCGTCAGCTTGCGCAGAGCCTGGCTCATCAGACGCGCCTGCAACCCGACGTGACTGTCGCCCATTTCGCCTTCGATTTCGGCTTTGGGTACGAGCGCTGCCACCGAGTCGATCACGATCAAGTCGACCGCGCCGGAGCGCACCAACATGTCGGCGATCTCGAGGGCCTGCTCGCCGTGATCAGGCTGCGACACGAGTAGCTCTTCGACGTTGACGCCCAGCTTCTTGGCATACGTGACGTCGAGTGCGTGCTCAGCATCGATGAAGGCCGCGATGCCGCCGTTCTTCTGACACTCCGCGATCGCATGCAGCGTCAGCGTGGTCTTGCCGCTAGATTCGGGCCCAAAGATTTCGATGATGCGGCCACGGGGATAACCGCCTACGCCGAGGCAAATATCGAGGGACGTGGCGCCGGTAGAGATGGTGGCCACCTCCACGTGATCGCCCACACCAAGACGCATGATCGCGCCCTTACCGTACTGCTTCTCGATGCTGCCGAGCGCTAGCTCAAGCGCCTTTTCGCGATTGGCGTCTTTCTGCATGCCCCTCACCCTTCCCTCTTCGTTCTGGAAGCGAGCATGCTGGATAGGTGCTCATTTGTACAGGGGTTGAGTAAACAAATTTGGCAGGCAGTGTTGGGTCCAGCGCCAAATAGCCCAGGGCTGCCCGGTCGGCGTGTGCGCGAAGCTACCAGACCTTACGGTTCGCGGCCTTGCGCAAGTCGCTGCACCATGCGCAATGCAAAGTAGGCCGCCAGGGTGCGAATGCGTTCGCGATCGCCGGCTAGGCGAAAGTGGCGGGCGATACGGGCGCCGCCGCGGCTGCCTACTGCGAGCCATACGGTGCCGACTGGTTTCTCATCGGTTCCGCCATCGGGGCCTGCGATGCCTGTGATCGCAACCGCCAGATCGGCGTTGGAGATGCGCAACACGCCCTCGACCATGGCGCTCGCGGTCTCTTGGCTGACGGCGCCGTAGCCGCGTAAGGTTTCTTCGCCTACGCCGAGCACGCTTGTCTTCATACTGTTCGAGTACACCACGGCATCGAGCAATAAATACTCGCTCGAGCCAGGTACGCTGGTGAGCATCTCTCCGACCAAGCCGCCCGTGCATGATTCGGCGACCGCAAGCGTAAGGCCACGATCACGCAAGGTACGACCCACGGCGCCTGGAAACGTAGTTTCGCGGTCCCCAAACACGATGTCGCCCAAGCGCATGCGCACCACGCCCGCGGCTTTTTCTGCGAGCGCTTCTGCGGCCTGAATGTCTTTGCCACGCGCCAAGACTTTGACTTCGATTTCCGGCATGGAGGCGCGATAGCCGATAGTCACGCCCGGGAATTGTTCTTCGACGCCGGCCAACAAATCGCCCAGTTGCGATTCAGGCAAGCCGAAGGTCCGAAGGTGAAGTTGTGCGCTTGTACGCTCGGCCATGGTGGCGATGCGCGGCACGATGCGCTCGTCCCATAGATGCTTCATTTCGCGGGGCACACCGGGCGTGAAGAACATCAAGCATTCGCCGACGCTCACGCTGAAGCCGGGCGCAGTTCCCTTGTCATTTTGCAAGACCTGCGCGCCTTCGGGAAAATCGGCCTGCTTGGCATTGCTTGGCGACATGGTTCGGCCGACCGCAGTGAAAAAACGCTGGATGCGTTCGAGCGAAGCATCATCGCGGACGAGTGGTTTACTGATCGCCTGCGCGACAGCCAGCGTGGTGAGATCGTCTGTAGTGGGTCCAAGACCGCCAGTGCAGATCACCAGGCTCGATTGCGCGGCCAAACGCCGCACGACTTCGATGATGCGCGCCACATCATCATCGACCGTGGCATGCTCGGTGACTTCGAAACCCAGCGCAGTGAGTTGCTCTCCGAGCCAGGCTGCGTTGCTGTTCACGAGCTCGCCGCGTGTGAGCTCCGTACCGATCGAGAGAACTGCAGCAGTCATCTTCAGGGACCATCCGTTCAGTGCACGAAAGTAAATGGGCGCGCGCGAGTATGTCGAAATGCAACGTCGAGCGAGCGTGTGCCGGGAATCTGTCTGTGGTCACCAACGTTTTGGCCGTGACCGAATGGGCATGGTATGCGCGGACGGCTTCTCACATCAACGCCGAGGAGAAAGCATGAGCAAACGAATCTTCGCAGCGAGGCTATTGTTAGCCCCGCTTCTCTCCGCCCTGGGCAGCACCGCCCACGCAGACGAGCCCAAGACCAAGCCAGCGGTCACCGCGGCCACCGCGGTCACTACACCGCGCGCAGTCGCGCCTGATGCTGCGGCTCCACAAAAGACAAGCTCCTTGTCTGAGCTTCCGGTGTTGCGCGCCACGCTCAAGAACGGACTACGCGTCGTGATGAGCCCGGATCGATCCATCCCCACGGTGGGCATTGCCGTCTACTACGACGTGGGCTCGCGCAATGAAGTGCGCGGTCGATCAGGCTTTGCGCATTTGTTCGAGCACATGATGTTTCAAGGCTCGGCGAACGTGGCCAAGGGCGAGCACTTTCAGCTGGTCCTCAATCGCGGTGGCGAGATGAACGGCACCACCAGCGAAGACCGCACAAACTACTACGAGACGTTGCCCTCGAATGAGCTCGCGCTTGGCTTGTGGCTCGAAGCCGACCGGATGAAGTCACTGGCGATCACGCAGGCCAACTTCGAAAACCAGCGTCAAACGGTGATGGAAGAGCGGCGTCAGAGCTACGACAACCAACCGTACGCAAAATCCTGGCTGCGCATCAACGAGCTCACCTACGGCGACTACTGGCCTTACTCTCATTCGACCATCGGTGAAATGAAGGATCTGGAGAATGCGCCGCTCGCGGCAGTTCAGGAGTTCTTCGATGCTTACTATGCGCCCAATAACGCGGTGATTGCGTTGAGTGGTGACTTCGAGCCGAGCGCCGCGTTGACGCTGCTCGACAAGTATTTTGGCGCGATTCCTTCGCGCTCGCGTCCTGCGTATACGCCGGGCGAGATCACCCCACAAACCAGTGAGCGCACGGAGACGATGATCGACGAGCTGGCGCAGCTGCCCGCGTTTCACATCGCCTATCACGTACCGCCGGATCGCGATCCCGACCATTACCCGCTCGATTTGCTCGCAATGGCACTGGGCGACGGCGAGTCTTCGCGTCTGTATCAGGAGCTCGTGAAGAAGCGTGAGCTCTTGTCCAGCCTGAGTGTTGGCACCGATTCGCGCCGTGGACCCGACGTGCTTTCAGTCTGGGCCGTCCTGGCAGAGGGTAAGGATGCCAAGGCCGCGCGCGCCATCATCTACAAAGAGATCGAGAGCATCGCAAAAAATGGCATGCCTGCGCGCGAGCTGCAGAAGGCCAAAAATCGCATGCGCTCGTCGTTCGTTTTTGGCCTCGCGTCGAACCTCAGCCGCGCGGTCGTGCTCGGTACATTCGAGCTTTACTTCGGCAACGCGGAGCTCTTGCGCACAGAGCTCGATAAGTATCTCGCCGTCACTGCAGACGATGTGAAACGTGTGGCCGGACGTTACTTTGCGGCCAGCAATCGCACGGTGCTCGACGTCGTCACCAATCAACCCGCCACGACTTCCAAGGCCAACACTGCCAAGACCAGCACTGGCGTCAGCGCCACGCCCGCCGGAGGTGCAAAGTGAATCGCTCTCTGATCAGACTCTCGCTCGCGTTATTCGTCGCGGGCTGCGGCGGCTCTTCAACACCGGCCGAATCGACCACCCCCGCTAAGGACACGAGCGCACCCGCGGTCGCGAACGTAGCCACGCCGGTCAAGCAGTCGCCACCTGCGTCGAGTACACCCCGCGACATCAAGTTCCCGACTATCAACCATGTAACGCTCTCGAACGGGCTTGCCATCGACGTGGTCACGAAAAAGGAGCTGCCGATCGTCAATCTGGAGCTCGTGATTCAAAGCGGGGGCGCGGTGGAGCCCAAGGGCCTGCAAGGTCTGACGGGCATGGTCGCGGACATGCTGAAAGAAGGCACGAAGAAGAAGAACGCGGCCCAGTTCGCAGAAGCCATCGAGTTTCTCGGCTCGCACATCGATGCCGTCGCGGGGAGTGAAACCTTACGCGTGCGCATGAACGCGATGAGCGAGCAGCTTGAGCCCGCGCTTGCGCTGATGTCCGAAGCGGTGCTGACGCCGGCTTTCGACCCCAAGGAGCTGGAGAAGCTCAAGACGCGCACGATCGATGAGCTCAAGCTCAAGATGGACCGGCCGGCTTGGCTAGCGCGTCGTCAATTTCAGCGCGATTTGTACGGCGAGCATCCTTACGCTCAGTACGATACGACCGAAGAAGTGGTGAAAAAGGTCAAGCGCACTGACTTGTTGAATTTCCACGCCGCACACTTCGTGCCCAACAACGCCTTCCTGGTAGTGGTGGGCGACGTGACGCCTGAGCAAGTCAAAGAGGTGGGCGAGAAGTTGTTTGGGAAGTGGAAGCCCAAGCCCGTGACGGAACCGACCTATCCTGCGCCGCCCGTGCGCAAGCAACGCGAGATCGTGGTGATCGATCGACCTGCTTCGGTGCAGTCGCAAATCATGATCGGGAACCTGGCGCTCAAACGCAACGCGCCCGATTACATCCCCCTGATGGTTGCCAATCAGGTTCTCGGTGGCTCGGCCGCCTCGCGCTTGTTCATGGACCTGCGCGAAAAACGCAGCCTGACTTACGGTGCCTACTCACGGGTGGATGAAAGCCCGGATTTGGGCGCCTTTCGCGCGACGGCCGCCGTGCGCAATCCCGTGACGGGCGAAGCCCTCGATGGTTTCTTCGAGCACCTTACTCGCATCACGAAGGAGCCTGCACCGGCCGATGAGCTCGATTCAGCCCATCGCTTTTTGGCGGATTCCTTCCCGTTGCAGATCGAAACCTTGGACAGCATCGCGCAGCTGGTGGCAGACATTCGGGTCTTCGGCCTTACAGAAGACTACTGGGATACGTTCCGTACCAAAATCCGCGAGGTCAGCGCGCAGAGTGCGCTCAAAGCCGCGCAGACGCATATCAAGCCGGACAGTGCCCTGGTGGTGATCGTGGGTAAAGCCGCGGAAATCGTGCCGATGTTGAGCAAGTTCGGGCCGGTGCGCGTGGTGGATACGGATGGCAAACCGATTAAGGCGGCTGACACGCCTGCCCCTGCCAAAGGCGCAGCCAAACCGTGACGTGCTAACGTCAGCGCTCTCGAACATCACGACTGGGAGTCGAGCAGCATGTGCGGAATCGTTGGCTACGTCGGAACTGAGCCCTGTGCCCCCATCTTGCTCGACGGCCTACGCCGCCTTGAGTACCGCGGCTACGACTCGGCGGGTCTAGCCGTTCACAACGGTAAGGACATTCAGGTCGTACGCGCAGTCGGCAAGCTGCGCAATTTGGAGACTGCCGTCGCCGCCAAGCCTGTTCCCGGCACCACCGGTGTTGGTCACACGCGTTGGGCTACGCACGGGCGCCCGTCCGAGGTGAATGCCCATCCGCACGTCGCGGGCGGCATCGCGGTCGTGCACAACGGCATCATCGAGAATCACCTCGCGTTGCGCGCCCGGCTCAAGGAGCAGGGGCAGACGATCCTGAGCGACACCGACACCGAGCTGGTTGCGCATCTCGTGCACCTCGAAGTCAAAGCGGGCCACGATCTCGAGACCGCCACACGCCGCGCGCTCGCGCAGGTTCATGGGGCCTATGCGATCGCGGTAATGCATCAAGCCGAGCCCCAGCGCATCGTGGTGGCGAAATCCGCTTCTCCGCTCGTGCTCGGCATCTGTGAAGATGGCTCGGTCATGGCCGGTAGCGACATCCCGGCACTCTTACCGTTCACGCGCGACGTGATCATCATGGAAGACGGCGAGCTGGCCGTGCTCGAGCTCGGTAAGATTCGCATCTCGACGTTGGATGGTAAGGTCGTCGAGCGCGCCACGCGCCGCATCGATTGGTCGCCTACCGCCGCCGAAAAAGCCGGCTTCAAACACTTCATGCTCAAAGAGATCCACGAGCAACCGCGGGCGATGGAAGACACGCTGCGCGGCCGCGTGGATCTTGAGAACTCGGACATTCACGGCGCCGAAATCGGCCTGACGGACGCGATCGCCAAAGACACCAAGCGCGTGTACTTCCTTGCGTGCGGCACGAGTCACCACGCGGCGATGGCCGGTCGCTATTACATCGAAAGCATCGCCAAGATCCCCGCCACGGTCGAGCTTGCGAGTGAATTTCGCGCGCGCGACGCCATCGTGGGGCCGGGCGATTTGATCGTGGCGGTCAGTCAATCCGGCGAGACCACGGACACCTTGGCCGCCGTGCGCGAAGCGAAAAAGCGCGGCGCCAAAGTGCTCGCCATCGCCAACGTGATCGGTAGCGCTATTCCGCGCGAAAGTGACGCGAGCTTCTACACGCACGCGGGCCCCGAAATCGGCGTGGCCTCGACCAAGTGCTTCACCACCCAGCTGTGCGCGCTCTTGATGCTCAGCATCTATCTCGGACGTCGACGCGGCACGCTGCCTAAGGAACGCGCAGCCGAGCTGCTCTCGGGTTTGGTCAAGCTACCGCACCAAATGAACGACGTGATTTTGGGCACGAAGCAGCTCGTGGCCAACATCGCTAAGCGCTACGTCGATGCACGCGACGTGCTGTTCTTGGGCCGCGGTCTGAGCTTTCCAATCGCGCTCGAAGGTGCGCTCAAGCTCAAAGAGATTTCGTACGTCCACGCCGAGGGTTACGCGGCTGGCGAGATGAAGCACGGCCCTATCGCGCTCCTCGATGCGAGCGTGCCGGTGATCGTGATAGCGCCGCGTGATCGCTACTACGAAAAGTCCATGAGCAACCTGCAAGAAGCGCGAGCGCGCGAAGCCAAGGTGATCGCGATCGCAACCGAAGGCGACGAGCAGGCCCGGAATGAGAGCGAGGAAGTCGTCCAGATTCCGGCCGTGGATGAAGAGCTGACCTGCTTCTTGACTGTGCTGCCGCTGCAGCTCTACAGCTACTACGTGGCCGACATGAAGGGCACCGACGTCGATCAGCCGCGCAATCTCGCCAAGACCGTCACAGTCGAGTGACGCGGCGTGCAGATCTTGCAAAGTGAACGTCGCGCGCGTCATGCGCCGCGAATTGCTGTGGTGGTCCCCGCGTTCAACGAAGCGTCGCTTATCGCCCGCACACTCTCGTCCATTCCCAGTTACGTGCACGACGTGGTGGTGGTGGACGATGCGTCGCTCGACGACACGGCGGTACTAGTCAAGAAGCTGGACGATGCGCGCGTGCACCTGGTGCGTCATGCGCAAAACGAAGGTGTAGGCGCAGCGATTGCAACCGGTTATCGGGTGGCATTCGAACGCGGCGCGGACGTCTGTGCGGTGATGGCAGGCGATGGCCAAATGCATCCGGATGATTTGGCCACCTTACTATTGCCGATCTTGCGTGGCGAAGCGGACTACGTGAAGGGCGACAGGCTCTCGTACCCGGGCGTGCATCGCTACATGCCGTGGACGCGCATGCTGGGTAACTTCGTGCTCGCGCTGGGTACGCGCGCGGTCACAGGCCTTACGGTCCATGATTCGCAATGCGGGTACACGGCGCTCTCGCGCGAGGCGGCCGAGCAGCTGCCGCTCCAGCAGCTGTGGGCGCGCTATGGCTACCCCAATGACCTGCTGGGCATGTTGGCCCAACAAGCCTGCCGAGTGGCCGAGGTTACGGTACGCCCGGTGTACGCGGACGAGCAGAGCGGTGTGCGGCTCTATCACGCGGTGTTCGTCGTACCTTACGTTTTGCTGCGCGTGCTCGCGCGGCGTTTGCTCGGCACGGCCCTAGCGCGGCTGCCCGGCTCGGAAGTTCCCCTGAAGCCCTGAGCTCTATGTGCGGATAGGCCTCCTCACCACGAGCTTTCCGCGCGAAGAAGGCGATGTGCCAGGCACGTTCGTGCTCGGTTTTGCACGCGCGCTCGTCGAGTTAGGTCACAGTATCGAGGTACTGGCACCCGAGCCTGCAGACACGCGTTTCGTGCGCGAACCGGCCTGGCCGGGCGTAGCTGTCCATTGGGTGCGTTACCTACCGCGTTCGTGGGAGCACACGTTTTACGGCGCCGGCGTGCTCGACAACCTGGCGCGAGATCCGCGGGCCTGGCTCGGCACCTTACCATTCGTGGCCGCGCTGTTTCGTGGCGCAGCGGCACGCGCCTCCGGTTGGGACGCGGTCGTAAGTCATTGGGCCTTACCTTGTGCGCTGGTCGCGGGACGCATCCGCAAACGCAGGCCGCACCTGGCCATCCTACATTCGGCTGATGTGCATTTAATCGAGCGCCTACCGGGCGCGGGCATGCTGGCAAAGCAAGTGGCCGCATCTGCGCAAGCGCTGGTATTTTCCTCGCGCGATCTGCGCTCTCGCTTTCTTGCATGCCTTGACCCGATGACGCGCATCTCTGTCAGCGGCCAAGCGCACGTTTGCGCCATGGGTATCGCGCCTGTCGCGCCGTTCACGCAGAATCGTGACGCGCTGCGACGGGAGCTCGGGCTCGATGGCTTTACTTTGTTGAGCTTAGGCAGACTCATTCCGATCAAAGGCATCGACGTATTGATCGATGCCCTTGCTGGTGTGGCAAACGTACAGTTGATCGTGGCCGGCGACGGACCTGAGCGTTCGAGATTGGAAGCGCTAGCGCGCACCAAGCAGGCGAACGTGCGCTTCGTGGGTGAGGTTCGTGAGCCCAGCAAAACGGCCTGGTTACAGGCAGCAGACGTGTTCGTGCTGCCATCGCTTATCCTCCCCAGTGGACGTACGGAAGGCATGCCCACCACGTTGCTTGAAGCGATGAGCCACGGCCTGCCCGTGATTGCAAGTCGCAGCGGCGGCATCAGCGATTTGGTCGAGCACGCGCACAACGGCTGGCTGGTGACACCGGGAGATCGCTACGCTTTGCGCACCGCGATTGAACAGCTTCGCGATCCAGATTGCCGAGCTCAGCTCGCACGCGCGGCGCTCCAAACCGCCCAAAACTACGCGTGGCCCGCACTTGCTCCGCATTTCGAAGCGCTGCTCACGGGCGAGCTTGCGTGCTAGATCGCGAGCGTGAACCGGTCTACGCCCCAGCGCCTCGCACGGCACGTCGCACTCGCCACACTGCTGGCCTGCCAAGCTTGCGAACTGGCTGAACACGATCTGGATGCCTTTCAGAGTACGGCCACCGGCCCCGAAAAAATTCGCGCCGTGCTCGAAGATGGTGCCAAGGATCCAGAGTTGCGAGCGCGCGCTGCGCTGCTGTTGCTTGATATCGACCGCCACGATCTGCGCGGACCTGAGGTTTTGCAGCGTGAGCTCAGTGCGCTTGAGAGTAAGAGCCGCGGGAAGCTCATCGAGCCCCTGGCTCGCTTGTTGTTCGAACGCATGCACACCGATCGAGACGTTGCGCCTTCCGCTGCGGCGATTCGCGCCAAGAACGCGCTCGAGCGCGCCTTACCCTTACTGACGGTCGCGCAACGCAAGCAGATAGGGCAGACGCTTATCGCCTGGATCGTAGGAGACGTGCCACGACGTGCCGACGTTGGGGGCCACGCGCTCGAAGTTCTAACGCAAACGTTAGGACCAGATGCTGCTGCTCCCTTGTTGAGTGGCCTGCGCAGCGACGTGCCGCTCAGCGATATCGCGCGCATCTCGGCCCTGCTCCATCGCCATGCCGACCAGGCTGCACGGGGGCGCGCGGCAACGCGACTGCTCGATATCGCGCACAGTTTGCAGACGCCGCCAGCGCTTCTGCATGCGCTTGGCGATTTTGCCGATCAGCCCAACGTACGGGCACTACTGCTCGCCATCGCGCAAGACAAAGCGCGCAGCGAAATCGACCGCGCAGATGCACTACGCTTGCTTACTTCGCACATGACGGCCCATGAGTTGTTGCCAGTGCTCAGCCTTGCGCTCGACGAAAGTCAAAGTCTTGCGCTGCGAGAGATCGCGGTGGTGCGCGCTGGTGAAACACGCTCGAGCGAGGCCTTACCAGGTCTGCTCATGCTGCTCGGTGATCGCACGCATGCACGCCTGCGCATGCTGGCCGGTCAGCAAGTGCTCGATATCGGCGGCCCCAAGATGCTGTCTTCGTTTTTTCGCGCGTTGCCGCACGGCTGGGGCGTACCTTACTCTCGCGAAGAAATCGACTCCTACAGCGCGCGTGTCAATCAGTTTGGCCACGACACTGCACTCTTACTGTTGCTAGGCGAAAAGATGTCGTCGTCGCTGTGGTGGCCGCGTGTGCTCGCTCTACGCTACTTTGCCGCACGCGGCCTATTCGAGGACCTGTGGCGCATGCGCAAGCACGTGGGCGATACGGCGCCTATCATCGGCGATGGTTGGCCGCGTGGTTATACGGTGGGCCAAGAAGCGGAAGGTTGCGTCAGCGCCCTCAATGAGCGCCTGCTGCGCGGACGCTGAGTCAAAGCCGCAACCTGCGGTGAGCAGCGCCTGGCCCTGCCGCGCACAGATCAGAGGCGTAGGGCCAGCGTGGCCATGTAGCGCGCAGCCAGGTTCTGTCCGAACGGATGCTGACGGAACTGGTTGTTGGTAACGTTGTAGCCCGTCAGGCCGAGCTCGACTTGATCCTTGAGCAACCGATACCCCACGCGTGCGTTGATCATGAAATAGGTCGGCACCACGAGCGACTCGTTGCTGCGGAAATCCGGCGCGGGCAACAGCCACGTCTGTCTGCTCACCACGTGCAAGTCAGCGCTCAGATCTACGCCGGACGGCGCGCGGTACTGGGCGCCAAGGTTAACCTTATGACTTACGGCGCTGGACTGTGGGAGGCTCGCGCGACTGGCGGTGCCGCTGTCAATACCCTCGATCTTATAGGTCGCATAGTTGGCATAAACATCGACACCGGTGACCGGGTATAAGGTTCCCATCAGCTCACCACCTACCTGGTCATACTGCTTGCTCTTATTGATTTGACTGCCTCGCGCGAGCGGAAAGCCACCATCAGCGGGCGAGTAGCCTCGGATCTCGGGATCCAAATACGTGCCGGGAGTGATCGCCCGGGCGCCTTGCGGCAGGATGATGTCGGTGATGCGGTTGTAATAGAGGTTCGCTTCACCCTTGAAGATGCTGCTCTCGGTGTTCATATAGCCGAGCTCCGCGGACAGGATCCTCTCTGGCTTGATATTCAAACCCGCGTTCTCGGATCCGCGCGTCTCGATGAACAGACCGGGTGCGGTGGGGTTTCGGAACTTGAAGTAGCTCTCGACGAAGGTAGGCGTTCGGAATGCGTTGCCGGCCGACAGGCGCACTGCTTGGTTCTGGGTGGGCTTGACGATCACCGCACCGCGGCCCGACGTAGGCGGGTCCTTCAATAGTGGGTGAAAGTCGGCGCGAAAGCTTCCCACTAAGGTTAGCCACTTGGTAATCGTGGCGGTGTCTTGGACATAAGCTGCGTAGTGATTCTCCATCTGGTCGGCGTTGAGGTAATTCCAGGAGATGCGCTTTTGCCGATAGTTGCCGCCCAGATGCAGGTTGTGATCGATGCCGAAATGAAACGCGCGCGACAGCGTGGCATCCACATCGAACACGTTCGAGACCGAGCGACTCAGGAAGTTGTC
>JBKJIA010000622.1:0-10156 GCA_046598735.1 Polyangiales bacterium | reverse complement strand
GGCATGTAGAAAAGGTCGGCACGCGAGCTTGCCAGTCCTTGCTCGCCCACGAGTATTTCTGAAAGCTTGGTCTCCTGTTCGGCCAAGCGAGGGCGCAGCTTTTCGATCAGCTGGTCGGCAGTCAGCCCGATCGAAAGCTGGTTCAAGGAAAAGGCCATGTTGGCCTGACCCTCAGGGATGCCGTTGTCGTGCAGACGAACCTGCGCGACCTCCATCAACAAGTCCCAGGCGTACAGTGGGTTGGGCGGATCGCCGAGACCACCGGCCGTAGTGATGCTCAACCAACCCCGGTTCCAGTGCGTGACTGCCGCTTCGGCGATCTGTCCGGCGCTGTATACCCTTGTTCGGCTGTAGCCATCCGCGGCGAAGGCTTGGGCATACGTGCGGTAGCCGGTCTCGACCGCGATGTGTTCGAAGAGCCAGGGCGCAATCCCGTAGCCCTGCCCATTCCCACGGAAAAAGCCGGGCTGGTCGAGGTCAGCGCTGGCATTGGGATTGGAGCCAGCGAGTAACATAGTAGGTCCGGGGTGCTCCCGAATGCCAAAGCGCAGGTCGACCGTCGGTTCGTCCTTCAGGCCGACCACCACGAACTCGTCCGTCAAGATATTGAAGTCCAGCACGCGATCACCCTCGAGTACGAAGATAAAATCCTTACTCGCGCGCGACAGATCGATCGCATCGTATTGCACCAAATTCGATGTTACCGGCAGGGTCATCATGAAGCCCGGCTCGAGCACTTCTGCTTGGCTCTGGCCTGCTAGAAAACCTGGATGGTTACCTTTTGGCCCAAAGCGCGGCGCGAGGGTGCGCATGTCCTGAAACACGTCGTACATGCTCACGTCGATCACGTAGCTGCCCGTTTGTGCGTCGCGTCCAACGGCGGGGTGCGTGCCGATCAGTTTGTCCATCAACACCTGCGCGGTCGTATCCGAGGAGATGATGTAATCGGTCACGCCGATGTCTAAGATCTCGGCCAACATGCGCTGCGGAGGCAAACCTACGGCGGATGCGATCTCCAGCAATTTTTCGACCGAAGTGCCTGTTAGATCCGCATTATCCGGCGTCATGTTCAAGAGGCGCTGCATGTTGCGCTCGGCGTCGCCCCAGTCGGAGGTGTCGACCGCGAAGCGCTCAGGCTCCCGGATTCTTTCGAGAGCTTGCTTCACGGGTGGTGCCAGGTCGATCGAGACCAGCGACACGCTCTGCTGATCGGCCGGTGTCAGGAGCTCGTCGAGCGCGAAGCGGTCAAGCTCGATCTGCCTCATGCCCACATCGCGCTTCGGGCCCTCGAGCCACAGCGTGCGCACCCGTGACAAGGTAACTGGACTTCGCGTTTCATTGCCGGCGATATCGCGCGCGACCACCGTCACTTCGTTGGACCCGACCGCCAAGCGGACTTGCGCACTAAAAGGCGAACCGCTTCCTATCCGCTGGATAGCGCCCGTTTCGGTCTCGATTTCAATGCTGGCGAGACCGTGGCTATCACTCGCCTTACCTTCGATCTCGATCAGCGGCTGGCTCGTCTCGCGAACGCGGGAGGTAATGTCGAGGACCGGCGGTTTCGAATCCTGAATCAAGCTTGCGCGGGCGGTTGTCTCGCGATCCCGTTCGTCGCTAACCTGCGCTTCGATCACGCTCGATCGGTTCTTAGGGAGACTAAGACTTAGCTCGAAACGACCTTCCTTGCTGAGCTTGGTGCGGGTGCGCTCCGCTCCAAAGAGGCCCACGGCCACGATCGCCGAGACGCTATCCTGGCTGGTGACTCTGCCGCTGACGCACACGACGTCGGCCGCAACCACGCCCTCGCTTATCTCGCTCGTCTCGCTGCACACCTTACCGTCAAGCAAGGCCTGTGCGCTCGGCGCCCGCACGCTGAGCGTAAGACCTGGCCTGTCACCCAGGTACTCGAGCGGGTACACGATGCGGCGCACGCGTGTGCCGTCTTCAGTCTCGATGCGCACGAGCAGACGATTGCTGCCATGGGTCAGCGGTACAGCGAGCCGAAAGCGCTGGCTTGCGCCGGCCGTGCCCACGCGCTTGGCAAGCCTCAGATCGACCGTTTGATCGACTCCGTTTATGTCCTTCTCAAGCCGGCCAATTTGCACCCTGAGCGGCTCGGGCTTGTCTTCTTTCGTGTAAGCGGCGATCACGACCTCTGGCGTTGCCGTCTCGAGCAGGTCACCCAAAGCGGGCGAAGCAACCCACGCTACGATCCCGTCATCTTCGGTGGGCGTCGCGAGGGAGGTCGGGTCGCCGTAATCGCCCTCGGTCTTTCGAGAGGCGCAAGCAACCAGCACAGATAAACAGAGCACGGCGGAAAGGCTGACGAGCGAAGCGTAGATGCGCATCAGCGCACCTTCCGCGAGGCAAAGACACGAATCTCTTGAGCATCGCTGCCGACCACGAAACGCAGCCGATACACGCTGTCGCTGTCATCTCTCACGTAGACGACGGTTTCCCCAGCAGCGAGCCGCAGCTTTTCGTGCGCGCGGTCGCCCGACGTGCCGGCATCCGTGGTGCTGAGCTTTTTCGTCAGGTCCGCATCCGCAAAGAAGCCAGGCTTGGAGTAGTCGTACGCGGCGACAGCGCGTGGATCAGTTTCCGCCACAAAGAACAGGTAAGGTTGATTGTCTGTGCCCCGACGATAAAAGAAGTCGATGGCGCCGTTGTTGCGCTTGTAGTCACCCAGCAGGCGATAGCTGAGCTTATGACGCTGCGCCTGCAGGGTAGGGCGCATCGCCGCGCGGATATCATCGGCGCTCAAGCCGACGTCGATATCGTTCAGGGTAAACCTGACATTGGCGTTCCCTTCTGCGAGCGTGGTGTCACCAAAGCGGTGCAAGGCGACCTGTCCAACTTCCAGGATAAGCTCCCACAAGTACTGGTCCGGTGGCGGCGTGCCGATGTTCAATAAGGTCCAGTAAGTTGACCAACCACCCGGATCGTTCCCATTGCCCACGGTGACCGTCGCAGAAGGAATCAGCAGAAGGTTGTACGTGCGCGAGTAGTTCTTACGCCCGCGGTAGTCATAGTACGCGGCCGCGCCCACGATGCTCTCCACCTGCCAGCGCGGATTGGACCAAAGGTAACCGGCAGCGGGAGCCTGCGGCAGGTTGTTCTTGCAGGTGTTGTTCTGCTGCACGCACGATCGGACAAAGGTATTGTTTTCGAACATCGACATGCGCAGGTCCACGGTGGGGCGCGGCGTCAGACCGAGCACGTCGAACTTGGCCGGGTTCGTGAAGTCGAACTCGAGCACGTCGTCATAGGTCGGGCCGGCCGCATCGACGATCATCGCCATGTAATCCTTGGACGCGTGCGCTTGCGGGGCCGAGGCCTTGCCTGATAGGTCGACGCCATCCATCCAGCGCAGGTTCGAGGTCGCTTCCAACTCGAGCTTGAAGTCCGGGCCAAACACCACCGAGCTTGGCGTGAAGCTCGGGTCGAGTAAGCCGGGGTGAGCTCCCTTGGGACCAAAACGCTCCTTCAGCGGCGCAAAGTCCTGCATCGCATCAAAGAGCGTGATCGGAAGCTTGGCGCCTGGCAGCACTTCGGGGTGGCTTGCCATCCAGAAGTCTTGCAGCGCTTTGACCGCGCCGGCAGTCGACACGATTTCCTGGGTCACCGGAATGCCAAAGGTGTGCCCGAGAATCTCCGAAAACCCGCCACCGATGCGCAGGTTGTTCGCGATGCTCTTCAAGTTCTCGATCGAGGTGCCATCGACCACCGAGTTCTTCGGGGTCATCGTCAACAAGCGTACGAAGCTGTACTCCGGGCTCGTTTGCCAATTACTGCCGTAAGTGCGACCAAGCTCGGTCAGCGTGCAGTCATGACGTGGGTTCGAGTTGTTTTCACGCCACCTCGTGCCGCAGCTATCCTTGATTTGATTGAGCGCATTGTTCAAGAGCGCGCTGGTCTGGAGCTCGAGCACGACGGTGTCCCGCTGAATGCTTTCCTCGATCACCTCGTTCACGCCTTGTTCGTCGAGGTCAAAGCGGATGGTGGGTGCAGGCGCACCATCGTTGAGCCGCAATGGAATGCTTACTTCGTCGCTCCATTCGGGCACAAAGATGTTGCTCAGCTCGAGCGACACACTCGTGCTGAGCCCGTTGAGGTCGATCGCACGTGCCTCGAGTCCGAACGCACCGATTGGGATACTTAGCGTCTTGGTCCACGTGGCAAAGCCGTCACTGGTGTCGACGGGCTGATAGTCGCCCCAGCCCCGCGTCGCCGAGCCGGCTGGCGTATGGCCGATGCGCAGCTTGACCTCGCGCAGACCAAGCATGTCGGCCGCCGTGCCCGTGACCGTTAGCTCGGCGCTGCTGAGCACGGCGAGGTCCGAAGGAGAGGTGATGGTAAGGTCCGGCGGATCGCGATCGATCTCCGCCCGCCCAAACAGTGTGATCGTGGCGCGGCCTTCATGGCCTGCGTTATCGCGCGCGATAAAGGTAAGCTCGTTGTCGAGCCCGGGGATCAGCGGCACGAGTTGCGACCAGTGTGCGAAGAAGTCGTCGGTCTCGATCGGCCGCTCCAAGAGCCGCTCGCCGTTGCGCAGCACGTCCATCGCAACCACGGCGCGATCGTCGCTCGCGGTCCCGCGTACCAGTACGAGTGCAGTTTGGGGAACGCTGTGATCGGCCGGAGATGACACCGTCAGGGTCGGGCTCTCATCATCACCACCGCGGATCGGGCCAAGCACTGCGACTCGGTCGGGGGCGCCGCGCTGGTTTGCGCTGTCGTAGGCCGCAGCTTCGATGAAGAACATACCCTGGGACACGTTCGATTCGACCCACCAGTGACGAAAGCCATCGCTCGTGTTGGCGAGCAACGGCACGTTGGGTCCTACCTTGACCTGAACGCTGGCGATGCTGCGGTCATCGTTCGCTTCGCCTTCGATGCGCAACGTCCCCTCGGGAACGGTCGCACCCGTGAGAGGCGCCGTGATTCGCGTGGTTGGCAGCGCATCGACCGGCGCGTTTCCTGCGGGGGGGCCCCCGTCGCGCGGGCCCGGGTCACCCCCTGAGTCGGGGTCCAATGCGAGGTCATCAAGCCGCAGCACAGCGCAGTCCGCAGCTGTGATCGAGAAGCAAATTAAGAGAGACGACAAAGCAAAGCGACGCAAGACAGACTCCTCCCGTGACGCTGACAATCAACATCGGACGGCAACGGCGGGACCGCACTATATGCAAATCGCAACCCGTCTTGCATGCTGAGTGCAGCTATTACTCGGCGGTACGAGCGTCCCCACGCCGTGACCGCCCATGTGAGTGTTCCGCATCACGGACTAGGGCGGCTGCCAGAGCAGTCCTGTCACCCGCAGGTCCACGCGGCTTGGGGTTACTTCTCGACCCGCAAGTCGTAGTTCCCCACAGAGAAGCGCGTGCGTCCCTTTTGGATTGCAACCGGCGCTGTGCCGAGGGCTTGGCCTTCCTGGGTGACCTCGCCGCGCACGAGGCGCATCCGCATCATGCGTCGACGGTCTGACTTGTCGGCGTACAGCTCGAGCAGTGTGGGTCCCACCCCGGGGAGCAGGAGTCGCCCGCCGTCCAGTCGGACCTCCTGGTCCTCCGCCGCGGGTCCGCCTTGCACCGCCAGCGTCACCATTCCATCGAGCGGCACAGTCACCTGGCGGAACTCTCCCGGGCCCGCGTACACGACGAGCCGCCCTGACAGCGCCGCGGGAGCGATTCGCAGTCTTACTTCTCTGATGTAGAACGCGATTCCGACGAGCAGCGCACCCAATACCAGCAGCACGGGCAGCACCGGAATCCCCTCCTGCCACGTGACGGTCACGCCGAGGGAGATCGGGTAGCTGCCGCGAGGGACCCGGATGCCGCTTGGTGAAATGGCGGTCACGACACACGTGCCGCTGAGCCGGACTTGTCGTTCTACGCGGGTTTGGAGGCGAAAGGGCTGCGGCGGCACCTGATTGTCGATGGCGAGTTGGCTCTCCACACTCGCCTTGGGCAATAACTTCAGCGTGCCCGTGCCATGACCGCCGATTTCGCACACTGCCTCGAGGTTGGCCCAAGGTGTAAGACTGGTGACGACGACTGGCAGCGGCGCTTCGGAGTGGGGGTTCAGCTCGATCCGCTCAGCGCCGGGGGCGACGGTGACGGCGAGGGGTACGACCGAGCGCTCGGGCGGCACGAAGTGCACCGGCATTCGCTGCCGAATCACGGCGCTGGCTTGCGGGGCGCCGCCGAGGATCTTCTCGATCGCGGCACGGGGCTCGAGCTCGAGCTCGACCGTCAGCTCAAGCTCGACATCTCGTGTGTACTCGAAGGGCTGTTCTTCCCGGCCTTCCGAGGCCTGCTGTGCAACTGTCTCTAGACCCGTTGCACGCACCTTGAACGCCTTTGCCGGCTGCCCTTTCGCCTTCGCCCTGCGGGGTAGATCGAAGGTGCGCGCGGGCGCGAGCAACTCGAACTCGATGCTCTGATCCAGCGCTTTCAGTCGCGTGATGCGCACGGTCGAAGGGAAGGGGGCTTCCGATAGCAGCCCGACTTCGAGATCCCGAGCGCCCTGCAAGGCGACTGGTCCGAGGGGTGCCGAAAGAGTAAGGGGTGGACGCTTCAGGATTTGCTCGACAGCGAGTCCTGCCCGTGCGTAACCAATGCGAGTATGCACGTTGCTGAGCTCTCGCTTGAGCTCGCTCGCAGTCACATTGATGCGCACGAGCGAGCCCAGCACCTCACCCGCGGCGCGCAGTCCGGAGTCGCTCACTGGTTCGAGCGCGAGCGCAAAGGTCTTGATGGCCTGGTCTCCCGCGGCCCGGAGTCGCGCCGACTTCTTGAGCAGGGACTCGGTCAGTTTGAGCTCTCGGCACGGTCCCTCTCCTTCCACCGCACCCGCGAACGGGCTGTTCGGGGGGGGTTCGGAGCAGAAGTCCGTGATCATGAAGACGAGCGATACCGGGGCGTAATTGGGGCGCACCAACGCATCCAGAAGGGCCTCGAGGCCCGCACCGAGATCGGTGTAGCGCGCGCTCGGGGGCTGCATCTTGTTGAGACGTGCCTGGAGTTGCTGCGCGCCCCCGGCACGCACTTCGAACGGCGGCGAGAGGTTGCCGGCCTTCTCCCCGAATCCGATCAGGGTCAGCGTATCGCCGGGACGCGCGGCTGAAGCCAGGTTTCGTGCAAAGGTCTTCACCTCCCCAAAGTGCTTTTTCATGGAGCCCGACGTGTCGAGCACCACGACAAGGTCTGCACGACCCGGCTCCGCGGCCAGGAGTGCCACGACTTCGTCGCGCACGTCAGCGGAAGCGGACGCGCTCAGCACGAGCGTGATCAGTACGAGGGCAGACGCGATGATGTGAGTAGTTCGGCGGCGCATGTCAGTCCGTCGCGACCTTACGACGTCCGGGGCGCGCTTTGGTACGCGAAGCGAAGGCCCGCGGAGCGCGAGCCAGGCCTGCGAAGCCCGTATCCATCAGTTCTCTCGCGCGCGCCTCGACCCGTGCTCGCAGGTCCGAGGCAGGTCGCTCCACATGCTCGCCTTCGCGAAGCGCGGCGATGCCGTAGCCGTCGAGCTCCTTGCGCATCGATGTGAGTGTAGAGTCCGGGTCACGAAGAAATTCGCTGGCTCGCACCCGCACAAACTTCCAGCCAATTCTCTCGAGCACCGCCTGCCGCGCGATGTCTTCGGCGAGCACCTTGGGCGGTCGCACGCGGTCGCCGTCGCAAGTCACGGCTACCCTTCGTCCGTCTTGCCCTTCGACCACCATGTCGATGCAGTACTCACCCACCCGCCATGCGGGGTGCACGCGGTAGCCGGCGCTACGAAGCGACTGGATCACGGCCTGTTCGAGCTCAGAGCTCTCTCGCTTCTCCGCGGTCGCCGGCGCACCCACCGTGCTTGCCGTTTCGGCATGCAGGATGAGTCGTCGCCTGAGGTCCTCGGGCTTGAGATTGTTGTAGGGATCGAGCGAGTGGACCACCCACATTTGGTCGCGCGCACGACTTGCGGCAACGTTGAAGCGCTGCTTGAAGCTCTGCTGATCGCGCAGCGGCAACATGCCGCCGTCGGCGGTGTCTACCAGAGTCAGGAACATGACGGTGCGTTCGTCGCCCTGAAAGTGGGCCGCGTTCCCACACACGATCCGCCGACGCTCGAACTCGCTTGGCGACAGGTAGCGACGCAGCAACGCCTCGATCTCGTACGCCTGCTCCTCGCCCAAGAGCGATACGACCCCAAAGGTTGCGCCGTCGTATTCGCGTTGCTCGCTCGCGGCCAAGATCAGCGCGGTGACTGCCCTCGCTTCCTCCTGGTTGACCTTGGAAGCAGACTTGGACCCCTCGACGCGAAACGCGACCGTGCTCGGAAGAAGCGTGGCCCGGCTTTCGTCCCTGAGCGGCAGGATCCGCCCCCTGTAGGACAGTTGATTGCTGAACTCGATGATCTGCGGAAGCGAGCGAAAGTGCTCGCGCAGCACCAGCATCCCGCCAAACGATTGCCGTGCGAGGTCGTAGACCGAAAGCTTACCGTCGTAGAGATGTGCATTGGGAATGTCGTGCAGGTGTTGCGCGATCAGGTGCGCAGACGACTCTACGCTCTCCCCCACGGCGCTCGGACTCACTTGCTCATGGTCGCCGACCACGACGACCTTGCGCCCTAGATAGAACGCGACCAGCGTCAGGAGGTCGCACTGGCTGGCTTCATCCACGATCACGACATCGAAGCGCACGTTTCGCGGGTCAAAGCTTTCGACGAGCCGGCTCATGGGCATGATCCACACCGGCACGGCTGTCTGGCAGCTACTCATCAGGCGACGTGCCTCAGCCTTGAGCTCCGGGGCTCTCTTGCCGGTGCCCTTACCGATCGCGCGTTGGGTGTCGAGCCAGCCCGTCAGCGCTTGCTGCTGCTTGAGGGTCATCCGCTCCTTCTGAGCGAGCCAGGCGCGGGCTTCGATGAGCTCGGAGGTGGCCTGTGCGAGCTTTTCGAGGCAGCGCTCGCGCTCGGCCTGCAGCGCGCCAAGCGAGCGAGCACAGCGTCGGTCGAGCTCCGCATTCAGGCTCGTCCAGCGAAAGGCGCGCTCGATCTCGCCCGGGACCGTCTCCGCATCGTGTGGCGCCGCGCGCTTTCTGATCGCATCGGCCCAACCGGGCGCGCCCTCCTCGAGCTTCAGCAGCAACGCTGCGCGGCGTTCGAGGTCCGTGCGCCGTGCCCAGAGCAAAACGACACGGTCGTACGCGCTCTGATAGGCCCGTTCGTCGCGCGCTTCAATCGCACGCACAAGGGCTGCACAGGGCGCAGCTTGCGGCTCGCCGCGATCAGGAGCCAGCTCGCTCACGATTCGCGTGAGCCGCTCTTCCGCGCTCTCGTTTCGGAGTTGCGCAAGCTTGGCGCGAATCTCGTTGTGCAGACGTGTCCGGATCGTCTCGCGTAGCCGCAGGACTTCCCCGTGGGTCCCCTGCGGCGGCGCTTCTTCTTCGAGCAGCAGCTGCCACGCGAAACCCAGGCCCTCCAAGAGCTTGCAGAGGGGCACGCAGTGCTCGCCGTACCATGCGAGCTGAGACTCGATGAGCGGCGTCACTTGCTTTGCCTTGACCTCCAGCTCCGTGCCTAGCTCCAAGGAAGCCCCGTCGAGTAGGCGGTCCCAGCGCGTAGCGAGCTCGCGTCGCGCCTTTCGCACCAGCAGGTAGTGCTCTAGAGCCTCGAAGTGTGCGGGCAGCTCGGGTCTACGGCCGCCCACCCTCGCATAACTCAGGTACTCCCGAAAACGCGGCCTGAAGGCGAGTTGAAGCGCACCCAGGCCCTTGCCGGCCTCGACGTGCTGCCTCAGCTCCTTGTTGACGGTGAGGAGCGGGTCCTCGTCGGTGAGAAGCTCGACGTACGGAGCGTGCCGCACGAAGTGTTCCCGTGCGCTCGCCACCAGCCTCTCGGTGGTCGCTACGAGACTGAGCAGCTTGTCCCACGGCTCGCGGGTCGAGCCGCCCTTGAACCCGGCATGCAGCGCGCCTAGATGCCAGGGGGCATCGATGCGGGAGGACGCGACCGCGCCCTCGATCTGCGTGAGAATCTCTGCGAGCCGGGCTGGTGCGCCTGAGCCAGGTGCGCCTGAGCCAGGTGCGCCTGAGCCGAGTTCGTTGGGCCACAGCTCGTCTCGGGTTTGCGGTCGGTTGTCACCGCGAAACAGGCGTTGCGTCTCCTCGGG
>JBKJIA010000589.1:0-3841 GCA_046598735.1 Polyangiales bacterium | reverse complement strand
TGGAACCTTCCCTTCGAGAGCGCTCTAGTGCCGAACGGCCTGCTAGACCTGATGAAAGCGGCGGACTTACTGGGCAGCGACGCTGAGGTCTTGCGTTCGCGCGTGCGCTTTTCTTCCTTGGGAGGGCGTCTGTTCGTGCATTCGTCGTTCCCCACCGAAGCCGCGAATTCCGTATTTTTCGGCCCAGACACCTACCGTTTCTGTGCGCTCGTCGATCGCTGGGTGAGTCCGGATCACAAACGCCTGCGCCTGGTGGACGTAGGCTGCGGTAGCGGAGTAGGCGGAATCCACGCCGCCCGTTTTGCGCAGCAAGTCGTGCTGAGCGATATCAATACGCACGCGCTACGTTTTGCGCGCGTCAACGCAGCACTCGCGTCTCTCGAGGTCGAGACCTTGGAAAGCGACGTGCTGCACGCGGTACCCGGAAAGCTCGACCTGGTGATCGCCAACCCTCCTTACATGCGAGATCCCGAGGCTCGCTTGTATCGAAATGGGGGTGGAGCCCACGGCGAAGGGCTCAGCGTGCGCATCGTCAATGACGCACTGAGTCGATTAGGTCGCGGGGGAACCCTGATCGTGTATACGGGCTCGGCGATCGTAGCGGGCACAGACACATTCCTGCGCGCCGTGACACCGATCGTGAACAGTAAGGGCCTCGATGTGACGTACGAAGAGCTTGATCCCGATGTATTCGGTGAAGAGCTCGAGCTACCCGAGTACGAGGACGTGGAGCGCATCGCCGCCGTGGGGTTACGAGTCATCGTTCACTAGGTTGATAAGCTTGGCGCCAGTATTGCAAGGGAACTTGCACATGACTGTCCATACATCCAACACACAAGCCAGTCTCCGGCTGCGACATGAGCCGCAAACGTTGGACTGCGGCTCTTCGGAGGAGCTGCACGGCAAGCTCGCGGCCTTCAACCACGTTCGCCTGACGCCCTCCGTCGACACTGCAAACTGGGAGCGCGCGCTTTCGGATGAACAAACCTTACGCATGCTCGAGATCCGCTTCGTCGAAGCAGAGCGAGCCGCCGTGCGTACTCAGGCTCGTACAGCCCCCTCGGGCGCTGACGAGTTCGTGGCCTGGTTCGAGACGCTCAAGCAGACGGGCCCCGGTCAGGACGACCCCCTGTTCCCTTGGCTTGCGGAACATGCGCCGTTGCAAGACATGGTGTGGTTCCTCAAACAGGAAATGGCCGGTGAAGCGGGCTTTGACGATCTGGTGGCACTCACTCAGGTGCGCTTGCCGACGCAGGCCAAGCTTGAGCTTGCCCGCAATTATTGGGATGAAATGGGTCAGGGCCATCCAGGCGGTATGCATGGCCCGCTGCTCACACGCCTGAGCGAACAGCTAGGCTTTACGCCAGACCAAAATGCTGTCTGGGAGTCGCTTGCGCTAAGTAATCTGATGGTCGCGCTGGCGGCAAACCGACTCTACACCTACCAATCGCTAGGCGCGCTGGGCGTGATCGAGATGACCGCTCCCTGGCGCGCCGAGCGCGTGAACGCCGGCCTAAAACGTTTGAAAGTAGGCGGTGAAGCACGGCGCTACTACGCGCTTCATGCGACCTTGGACGTCAAACATTCCGTGGCCTGGAATCGCGAAGTCTTCCACAGTTTGGTCGCAGCGGATCCGTCTGTGGCCCAGGCATTGGCCGAAGGTGCCCTGATGCGTCTGCGCGCGGGCGAGCGCTGTTTTCGCCGCTATCGATACGAGCTGCGCGACAGCTTCCATGAAAGCGTGCCAAGCAGCACCACGGAGAGCGTGCCAAGCCGCGTCACGCGGAATTAGATCGTAAGGCCCAGAGGTGCATTACTTACCTGCGCGCAAAAAGCTGCAGGCGATATACGCGCTCGTATAGGTCGACGATCGTCACCAGCAACGCGGCGATCAGGGGACCGTACAAAAGTCCCGCGAACCCAAAGGCGGCGATGCCGCCCAACAAAGTAAGGAAGACGAGCAGCGTGTGCATGTGCATGCGATCGCCCATCAACTTGGTCTTGACGACATTGTCGATGAATACACCTTGCAGGTTGGTGCATACGAAAAACACCACCGCAGCCAGCCAGCGGTCTTGCATGATGAGGTAGATCGTAGCGGGGATCACCACCACGTTCGTGCCGATCAAAGGCAGGAAAGCGAAGATGGCGATGATGGCGCCCCAGAACATCGAAGAAGGTAAGCCCACCAGCCACATCGCCACGCCACCCAAGGCGCCCTGCAACAGACTGGCAACGCCATTGCCAAGAAAGATCGCGATGCCCACTTCGTTGAACTTCTGGACGATAAGCTCCTCTTCTTCGTCAGGCAGTGGCGAGAGATCGAACAGCCTGCGCTTGAACGAAGGACCGTCCAGCAGACCGTAATACACGACCACGAGCATCATCGAGAAGTGATAGAAGACCGCGAGCACGTTCGACACGATCGCGTTGAGCTGGGTGCTGAGGAAAGTGGCCGCCATGCGCACCAAGTTGGATGCGCCGGTACGGATCGAGTCGGCGCTGTACTCGACGCCGAACAGTTTGAACACCGAA
The DNA here is from genome assembly GCA_046598735.1 of Polyangiales bacterium. Classification (GTDB taxonomy): domain Bacteria; phylum Myxococcota_A; class Polyangia; order Polyangiales; family DASUME01; genus DASUME01. The sequence continues at coordinate 1,306 of JBKJIA010000589.1, read as the reverse complement.
GCTGCGTGACCTCCAAACCAACCCTCGCCGCGTAAGGCTTGTTGCATGGCGGCCCCCTCAAGCGAGTCATGGACCAACTCGTAGGCGGCCGCGGCCTGCTGCGACAAGCTCGTGACCAAATACATGGCCGGGACTGCCACCAAGATCGCCACGCAGGTAGTCACGAGGCCGGCCGCGAGCCAGGCCTTACCATGCAGGGAACGTAGTGAGCGGAGGTACAAAGGCCGGCACATCGCGGCGATCAAAAAGCCGAGCACCACGTCGGTCACGAAGTCCAAGAGGATGTACGCAAACGCGAACAAGGATGCGAAAAGCAGGGCAAAAAAGAAGATGACCGCCCCGGTCGGATGCGCAGCGTCAGCTTTGGATGGCATGTCACGGACAGTAGCATCCACAGCCCGGGCACTGATGACCTGCACGCCACAACGCGGCGGTGTGTAGCTACCAGCGAAAGCACAACCGAGCGCGATCGAAGGGCGCTTGCTCACGCCACATTTCCCGAACGAGCACGAGCCCGTGTAGGATGCCCGGCATGACGTGGCGACTCGTATTCACCATGAGCCTAGTTCTGTCTGTCAGCGGCTGCGCACGCGGCGTATCGCAGCCCAAGCTTCTTCCCGATGCGGGCGGCGGCTCTGATCGCCAGGACTCAGGCGCGGACGGCGACCTCGATGCCATGACCATGCGCGATGCCGGATCGAAAGATGGGGGCAAGAGCAATGGTAAGGATTCGGGAGCGGGCACGGACGCCGGCATGACAGGCGCGTGCGCGCTGATGAACATGTGCAGCTCAGCTCGGGTGATTCCTGAGGTTGCGGGTGACACCGGCAGTGAAATTGAGACCACGGCCGGCATGCGCAGCGAATGGCTGAGCGTCGCAGTAACGGATACGGGCGGTATCACTCCCACGTACAACGCCACCAAGGATCTACGCGCTCGATTAACTCTCACCAGTAACGATGGTGCCAACTACGATCTTTTCTTGGTGCGGCCGCCGGATAGCGCAACCGGTAACCCCTCGCCCATCAGTGATTGCGGTGCCGCTCCCGTCAGCTCGGAGCTTGCGTCGGGCGTCGACTCGGTTTCGACATTCTGGCCCGATAAGGCAAATGCCCCTCTCGGTGAAGAGGCCGGAGATGCCTTCACTCTTTCGATCGAAGTGCGTCACGTCAGTGGGCCGTGCGGAAGTTGGACCCTTACGGTTGAAGGCAACAAGTAAGGTCTACTCGGTGCTGCCGTCACCGGCGGTGGGCGGAAAAGCTGCGCGCGTATACGGTGCCCCGTCCCGCCGAACTCCCGCGTGAAG
>JBKJIA010000381.1:0-4103 GCA_046598735.1 Polyangiales bacterium | reverse complement strand
GTATACCAGAGTTGCTCAGGCCGCACGCTGCCATCAAACCAGCGCACGGCCGCGCAATCACCTGCCGCGAACACGTCCGGCGCCGACGTTGCAAGCTGCGCATCGACCAGAATGCCGCCCCCGTCCGCAAGTGCGATGGCGGAGTCTTTCAGCCACTGCGTGTTGGGTATGACCCCGATCGCGACCACGCAGGCATCGACCGCAAACGTGCCTTGATCGGTGCGCACGGAAGTAAGGCTCCCGCTGGCATCGCCTTCTAGCGCTTGGATTTCGTGGCCGAGATGCACGTCGACACCATGCGCGCTCATGCGCTCAGTAATGAAGCGTGATTCGCGCGCATCGAGCGCCATCGGCCAAAACCATTCGTCGCGTACGAAAAAGTGCGGCTTATGGCCCGCTGCGTGCAGCACTTCCACCGCCTCGATGCCGATAAGTCCGCCGCCTATCACGGCGGGATGTTTTGCGACCGCACCACGCTGCTTGGCCGCAACCGCACGTGGAAGGTAAGGCGAGTCTTCCGCGCTCACGCCCACGTGCTCATCCGGACGTTGCGGGCGATCCGCAAGACCGGACTCATACACTTCACGCGCAAACCATTCGAGATCTTGCAGCGTGACGAAGTGCCCGATGCCGCGTAATGCAGCGCCCGGCCAAGGCGCAGGTCGCGGCCGCGAGCCACAGGCGATGAGCAATCGATCGTAAGCAATCGGCGGCAAGTTCCCCGCAAGCAACACGCGGTGGCCTTCGACATCGATGCGCGTCGCCCGGGCGCGCACACGAAAAATCCCCAGCCGACCGTAGACATCGCGCTCGAGCGGCTCGATGTCGCGATGGCTCATTTGCCCCGTAAACACCCACATCAAGGCGGTGCGCGAAAAAAAATGATCGGACTCTTCCGAGACGATCGTCAGCTCCGCCGCGGGCTCCCGTTGCTTGATGGCGAGTGCCGCCTCCATGCCTGCCACGCCGTTACCGATGATCACGATGCGCACGAAGATCCTCCGCGTCTGATTCGCTCGCTGCGTCGCGTACGTTACGCGAGACGCGGACGATTGCCTCCGCTAGATTGCAGCGATGGCCGCAAACGATACTCAGCCCCTGCCGGTCACCGTGCTGACGGGTTTTCTCGGTAGCGGCAAAACCACGCTGTTGCGCGCGCTTTTGAGCCACCCGCAGCTTGCGCGCACTGCGGTGCTCGTGAACGAGCTGGGCGAGATCGGCATCGATCATTTGCTCGTGACGCACGTAGCCGAAGAGTTGGTACTGCTCGAAAGCGGTTGTCTGTGTTGCACACTGCGCGGTGATCTGGTCGAGCAGCTCACACTGTTGTGGCAGCGCCGCCAAGGCGGACAAATCCCCGCATTCGAGCGCGTCGTGATCGAGACCACGGGCTTGGCCGATCCGGCACCGATCCTCGCGACCTTGCTCGCCCATCCCGCCTTATCCGAACGCTTCTACGTCGATGGCATCTTGTGCACGCTCGATGCGGAGCACGGCTTGCAATCGCTGGCGCAGTACCAGGAATGTCGCAAGCAGCTGAGCGTCGCCGATCGCGTGGTTATCACCAAAACGGACCGCGTCGATGCTGCCCAAGCCCAGGCCGTGCACGCGAAAATCGCGGAGCTTGCGCCGGGCGTAGATATTCGCAGCGCGATCTTGGGTGCAATCGAGCCACGCGAGCTGCTCCAGCTAGGCCATCTCGACACGCGCAACCTGGCTCAGGCCACGCGCCGTCCAGCGACCGCCCAAGCGGCTAGCGAGCACACGCAGGTGCACAGCATCGCGGTCACGCTCGACAAGCCGATCGATTTTGCCGCGCTATCGCTGTGGGTCGCGCTGAATACACAGCTGTACGGCCAACACATCTTACGGTTTAAGGCGATCGTAAGCGCGCTCGACGAACCGACTCCGATCGCAGTGCAAGCCGTGCAGCACGTGGTGTATCCACCGCTCAACCTGCCTGCCATGCCTGAGCTTCAGGGCAAAAGCCATATCGTGGTGCTCAGCACTGGGCTCGATCGCACGCAGCGCCAACACATGCGCGCAAGTCTGCTCGCCCTCGCAAGCTAACGCTTGTGTATAGTGCGCAGCCATGGACGCACGGACCGCTTTCATCACGGGCGCATCGAGTGGCATCGGCAAAGCATTGGCACTGCGTCTCGCGCAAGAGGGCGTAGAAGTCGGGCTCGCCGCGCGCCGGACCGAGCAACTTGAAGCCGTCGCCCAGCGCATTCGTGCCAGCGGCGGCCGCGCGCAGATCTTTGAGCTCGATGTGAGGCAGCCCAAGGCCGTGATCGAAACCATGCAGCGCGCGGACGACGCCATGCAGGGCATCGATCTCGTGATCGCGAATGCAGGTCTCGCGAACAATCGAAGCGCACAAAAATTTCGCTGGGCAGAGTGCGAAGACATGCTCGCGGTCAATGTCACCGGCGCCGCGGCCACGTTGACGGCGTTACTCGATCGTATGGTGGCCCGCGATCGCGGTCACCTGGTGGGTGTTTCGAGCTTGGCGGGTATGCGCGCACTACCGGGCATGGCGGCATACACCGCGAGCAAAGCATTTTTGTCGCGCTTCCTCGAAGGGCTGCGCATCGATCTATCGGGTAGCCACGTACACATCACCGATGTGCGGCCCGGTTTCGTCTCGAGCGAAATGACCGAACGCTATAAGACGACGGGCCAACCCATGCCGTTCCTCGTCTCCGCAGAAGCAGCCGCCCAAACCATCACGGAAGCGATCATCAGCAAAGAAGCCGTGATCGCATTCCCATGGCAGATGAAGCGCCTCATGCAGACCGCCGCGTTTCTACCCGATGCGGTCTGGACAAGAAGCGTCCGTAAGATCATGTGATCTGAGGAGACGCCCAGCCTGATTGACGCAGTTCCGCGAGCTTACTATTCGACGTTGCTGACGATCTGCGTGCCTTTCAGCATTCTGCGCATAGTCACCGCCACGCGCGCACAGCTGCTGACAGGCCATGTGCCCGCTTCTGAGGGCACTCTCAACTTGTTACCAAATCTAAGCACCGCAGAGGTGGACACGCTCTCCGACAGGTGTGTAATACTACCCTGCCCTAGTCCTTGCAGGCGGACAGTAGATTGATCGTGGAACAGCAGAGCCCTAAGCTCACGGCACTCGGCAAATACAATCTCATCGCCTCCCTGGCCGAGGGTGGAATGGCGAAGGTATACCTCGGCCTCATGGCCGGGCCGGCCGGCTTCAACAAGCTACTCGTCATCAAGGTTCTGAAGCGAGATGAAGCCGGCGCCGATGGCGACAACAGCGTGCAGTTGTTCTGGGATGAGGCACGCCTCGCCGCACGCATGATTCATTCGAACATCGTTCACACCTACGAAGTCGGCGAGATCGACGGGCGCTACTTCCTCGCCATGGAGTATCTGGACGGCCAGTCCTATCGGACGCTGCAAGGTCGAATGTCCAAGGATCGGCTTGGCTCTTGCGACGAGCTGCGCATCATCGCGGAAACGGCGCGCGGCTTGCACTACGCGCACGAGCTCAAAGATTTCAAGGGCGAGCCACTCGGCGTCGTCCATCGCGACGTGAGTCCGCAGAACGTCTTCATCACCTATGACGGTCAGGTGAAGCTGCTCGATTTCGGCATCGCCAAGACGTACGACGCCGGTCACAAGACTCAGGTCGGCGTGATCAAGGGCAAGCTCGACTACATCGCGCCCGAACAGCTAAACGGAACCCACGTCGATGCCCGTGCGGACATTTTCGCGCTCGGTATCATGCTGTGGGAGGCGGTGACAGGCGCGCGCTTCTCCGGCGGACGCAAGGTCGCCGAGGTCACCAAGATTCACGCGCGCCTGATCGGCAGCGAAGCCAAAGTGCGTGTCGTCAAACCGGACGTGGACGAGACGCTCGCGCGCATTATCGACCGGGCAGTCGCGCTTGAGCCCGCGCGACGCTGGTCTGATGCCGGTACGTTTGCCGATGCGCTCGAAGATTACATCGAATCGGTCGGGGCGCGCCCGACCGCTAAGGGCTTGTCGGAGGCGATGAACACGCTGTTCGCTGAAGAGCGGCGCATGATGCACAAGCTCATCGATCAGCAGATCGAAGCGCGCTCTAACCG